>NZ_JAWLPU010000001.1:900000-1191964 GCF_036997485.1 Brachyspira pilosicoli
AGAATCACCGAAAGGGTTTAGGGGGTTAAAATATCTTATTCTCTTTTCATTTCCTCTTATTACTATTATATTATAGTATTCCTCAAGCATAGCCATACTTTGATCTCTCTTAGATACCCAATCTTTATATATATTTCCTACATAAAGACTAAGTATTATACCTCCAGTAGCTGAAATCAAAAGTATAATAATAAATGCACTTATTAGAAATTTTTTAAGTTTTGATTTTTTCTTTTTTACAGTTTTATCTTTAGTAACCATTATACACCAATTAACATAATATTTTTTAATATAATACTATGATATAATTAACTTTGCAAGTTAATATACATCAATTTTTTGTATCTTATAAAAAACAAATCTTTAATAAATATAGTAAAAAATAAAAAAAGCATAATAATTATTATTATCATGCTCTTTTTTATATTATATATTTTATAATAAATTATAGATTATTATAAATATATTAATTAGATTTTTTATTTACAATATAATTGATAACCTCTTTTTTAGAGTTCATATTTTTTAATTCACTAGCAACAACCCCATCTTCTTCGCTTCCAAATATCTCTAATATATCAGATATAATATCTATATGTGAATCATTATCAACAGCAGCAAGCCCTATTAAACAATAAATGGGATTATTAAAATGATTCTCAAAATTAACTCCATTTTTTACTACAAGCAAAGATATACCAGTTTTAAAAACATTAAAATCTCTTTTAGCATGAGGCATAGCTAAATGTTTACCTATAATATAGTAAAAATCAAACTCTTTTGCACAATCTATAGCATTTTGTATATATTCTCTGCTAATATATTCTTTTTCTAATAAAGGCTTAAAACATTCTTCAACTGCTTCCTGCCAACTATTAATATTATCAATAACATTAACAGAATCAAGCTCTTTAAGCATATCTGCCAAGCCATACATAAAAGATAATATCCTTTAATTTATTTTATTACTTCTTTTACCTTGCTTAAAACATTTTCACCAGATACGCCATATTTTGCTTTTAATTCTGTAGATTTTCCAGACTCAGTGAAAGAATCTTTACATCCTACTATTTTTAAAGGAGCAACATCTTTATGCTCAGCAAGCACCTCAGCTACAGCACTTCCCAAGCCACCTATAACACTGTGATTCTCTAAAGTAACAACGCATTTAACTTTCTTAGCATTTTCTATAATATTTTTAGTATCTAAAGGCTTTAGAGAACGAACATGTATTAAACGATAAGTAATATTGTTTTTCTCTAATAAATTAACAGCATCCACTGCCTGTTCAAAAGAAGAACCATCAAAAAATAAAGCAACATCATCACCTGTTTTAGCTATTTCTTTATTTGTAATATCAAAATTAGCCTCTTCAGGAGTATTATAAATAATAGGTACAGCCTCTCTTGCCACTCTTACATAATAAAGACCTTTATTGTTAAGAGCATAACTAATAGCAGATTTAACATCATTTTCATCAAGAGGAAGAAGTACATTCATATTTGGCACACAACGCATTAAAGCCATATCCTGTGTAGCCTGATGGCTTGCTCCGTCCGGACCAGCATCTAAACCTGGGTGAGTAGCTATTATTTTTAGATTAGCTTTAGTGTAGGCAGCTTGTCTAATTTGAGTCCACACTGTACCGCTTGCAAATATAGCAAAATTAACATATACAGGATACATTCCTTCTAACGCTAAACCGGTAGCAGCACTTAAAGAACTTTGCTCTCCAATACCCAATTCCCAATAATTCTTTGGAAAAGTTTTACTTACATCAAAAGAAGATGTTGAAGTACCTAAATCATTATCTATTACTATTATTTTATTATTTTTTTCTATTAAACTAGTTAAATGTTTTCCTATTATTGCTCTAGGAGCTGAAGTTTTTTCTATGTTTATCATAAATCTTATTCCCCTTTTTTATTACATATCTAAATCTTTTTTTGCTTGCTCAAAATCTTTATCATTTATAGTTAAAGAATGGCAATTAGGGTTATTTTCCAAGAAAGAAACACCTTTACCTTTTACTGTCTTCATTATAATAGCAACAGGTTTTCCGCTTAATGTATCTAATTTGTCTAATGCTTCAACAACATCTTTCATATTGTTTCCGTCTTTTACGGTTATCACATTCCAATTAAAACTTTTAAACTTATCTTCCAAAGAGCCTAAATTAATAACTTCATTAACAGGGTCATGAGAAGATAGTCCATTATTATCTATAATTGCAACTAAATTATCCAATTTAAAATGAGCAGCCTGCTGAACAGTTTCCCAAATCTGCCCCTCATGAAGCTCAGCATCACCGCATAAAGCAAATATTTTATTAGCATTATTATTAAACTTTCTTGCATAAGCCATACCCATAGCAACCGCTAAACCCTGACCTAAAAGACCAGTATTCATCTCTGTTTCTGGTATTTTATTAACATCTGGGTGACCTTGAAGATGACTGTTAATATGCTTTAATGTCTTTAACTCTTCCATAGGTATAATTCCAAGATTAGCTAATATAGCATATTGCATAACAACAACATGTCCCTTAGATAATACAAAACGAGATCTACCGCTGTCTTTCAAATTAATATATTTGTCGTATACAGCAACAGCCATATCCATAGCAGATAAAGATCCGCCTACATGTGCTACCCCTTTTGAATCATAAACCATTTGAAGAAGTGTTTGTCTGCATTTCTTAGCTTTTTTTTCTAATTCTTCTATAGAACTCATTAAAAAATCCTCCAATTTAATATTAAAATTGAATTATTAAAATTAAATAATTAACTTATATTTCAAAATTTAATTATATAGATTTGTAAGAAAAAATTCAATATGATATGTATTTTTATATAATAAAAGAATCCCTTAATAATATATATATATCAAGGGATTCTAAAAATTTTTAATATTTTAAAATAGTTACTTTTTTACTTCATTAGCCATTTTCTTTTCATAAAATTTTGGTGCTAATATTGCCATTATACACATTATTACAAATCCTGTTAATAAAGCCAAGAAAGGATTTAAAGTAATACCGCCAACTATAACACCTATAAATGAAGCAATAGCTACCAAACTTGCATAAGGAAGCTGTGTGCTAACATGCTCAAGTAAAGGACAGTTGCTTCCAGTAGAAGAAAGTATTGTAGTGTCAGATATAGGAGAGCAATGGTCTCCAAATACAGCACCAGACACCAAAGAACCTACACTAATAAGAAGTACATTCAAAAGCTGTTCTCCTGTATAACCATTAGCATTAGCAAGACCTGTAGCAATAGGTATTACTATAGGGATAAGTATAGCAAAAGTACCCCAGCTTGTTCCGGTAGAGAAAGCTATAACACAGCCAAGCAAATAACCAATAGCAGGAAGTATCCAAAGAGGGAAACCGCCGCCTTTAACAACTTCTGATAGGAAAGAAGCTAAACCTAAACCTCCATCTTCTGGCGATGATTTTATAACATTACCAATAGTCCAAGCCAAAGCCAACACCACCAAAGCAGGCACCATAGATTTTATACCTTCCATTATAGCATTTCCAGCAGAACGAACATTTAAAAGTTTTCTAGCAACATAATAAATATACATTATCATAAGCGAAATAACAGCTCCATAAAATAAAGCCTTAGAAGCATCTGTTTGTATAAAAGCATTTGTAACAGTAGTGCTATTGAAAGCTTGTGATAAAGTTTCTATACCGTCAGAACCAATTAACCCCATATACGTAGTAATTGGAAACATTGCTATACAAGCTAATATTAATACTACTATCGCTATAACCATATCATACCATTTAGCACTGTCTCCCGAAATACTCTCTAAATTACCAGGACAAGCACCGTATAAATCTTCATTAAATAGTTTTCCATTAGCAGCATCATCTTCACTTCTTTTCATAGGACCAAAATCTTTAAAAAATAAAGAAATTAATACTACAAAAGCCAAAGCTAAAAGCGGATAAACCGAATATGGTATCATCTTTATAAAGAAGATAAACTCACTCATATTCAAAGATTCAAACCCCTCAGAATCTCTAATATAGCTCATCACAGTTACAACCCAAGTAGATATAGGTGCAAGTATACAAACAGGAGCAGCAGTAGAATCTAATATATAAGCAAGTTTAGCCCTAGAAATCTTTTTTTCGTCGAAAGCAGGACGCATTACAGTACCCACAGAAAGACTGTTAAAATAATCGTCTATAAATATAATAAGTCCAAAAAACCAAGTAAATATTAATACACTCTTTTTAGTTTTAAGGTATTTACTAGCCCATAAACCAAAAGCCTTAGTAGCACCTGTTTTTGAAAGCATGCTGACAAACGCACCAAGCAAAGCACAAAATAAAAGTATTCTCACATTCCAAGAATCCCCAGTCATAGCAGCAACTTTATCTGTAAATATAGTAATAGCAGTAAATATGTTGCCATGTGCAAGTATTAAAGTACCAGAAAGTATACCAACCGTTAAAGAGATTATTACCTCTTTTGTAAGAAGGGCAAGTATTATAGCCAAAAGAGGCGGTATAATACCAAATAAACCGTAATGTTCCATTTTTAAGCAGCTCCTATTTTTTATGTATTATATTCAAATAAAAAAGCCCCCTATATTTAAGGGAGCTTTTAAATTGCTAAACTACAAATAATGAATAAATAATTTAACACTCCCAAACGATAAGAGGTTTATTATGTTTCTTAAATTTATTCATTATTTTCCTACTTTCTTTTTATAGTAATTGATTCTACTACAAAATATTAACTTTGTCAATACAAAATAATATAATAATCAATACTTTTGCATAAAACAACTACAAAATGTATATTGATATATTAGTAAAAAATGTTATTATATATGATATTATAATATGTATATATAATTTTTATGAATATTGAGTTTTTACTTAGTGCTAAATTTAATAGGGCTCTTCCTACAAAAGACAGACTATTTAAATCAATAGTATCATCTCTAAACGAAGTAAATATTAACCCTCTTGTCATGCTTTCAGAATATTCTATCTTAGATGAAGAGAAATCAAGTACATTAATATACTCTTTTCATCCATCTGCTGACCCTGTGTATTTTGAATATAAAGAAGGTACATTATATGTAACTATTAACAGCGGAATTTTTGGTGCTGGGTATCATAGATTTATTATTTCTGTATTAGGCAGAATTTCGACAAGATTAGATATTGTATTTGAAGAAGATAAAACATATAAAGACCATAGCGGATATTTTAAAGAAAAAAAATTTGATAAATTAAAAAATTTTTTTGTTTTAGCATTAAATGAATATTCAGAGAGTTTGCTTGCTAATGAAGAGTTTAAAGACTTTATGATATCTATGCCTTATGATTACCCTATGATAGAAAAAGAATATTATGCACTTTCTCCTTTGGGATATTGGGGAAAATCTTGGTTTAATAATTTAGTTAATGCTCCTTTAGAAGATAAATATAATTTTGCAAGAGAGTTTTTTATTTGGAATGATGAAGAGATTAATGCTGACTTTTGGTTTAAGAGTTTAAATAGTATTATATGGCTTTATTTCCCTTTTAGAGAGATTATAGATGACAAAGAGAGAGATGTATATAAAAAAATAATTTACTGTTTTCAAGAGGCATACAAAAAAGATAAAACACTGCCATATCCTTGGAAGATACTTTCTGATATAGCATACTATCTTGACGATGATAATTTAGCTAAATTTATAGAAGCCAATAAACAAAATAATATTCAAATGGTTAATACTGATATTGGATTTAGAAAAGAATATGCAAGATACTCTATAGCAGGCGGATTTAATATTTCTCTTCCTATGAGCTTTAATGTTCATAGAGATGATAAGACTTTGGTAGAATTCAAAAATATACATACATACATTGCTATACAGGTATATTCTTTTGCAAACGAAGAGACTGATGCTATAATGGAATATGTTATAAAACAAATGGACGTTGCAAAAGAAGAAAAAGGCGACCTTACAGATATAAAAATAAAAGGTATAAAATCTGCTGTATACAAAAAATCTATAGACAATGATGATTATGTATTTACTGTAGTAGCAGTTTCAAAAAAGCTGGCACTTCTTGCATGGTTTACATATAACGGCAAAGAGAATGAAGAATTATGCATAGAGGCAATAAAATCTATAAGTATAGATAATTAATTCTTTAGACTAGAGTATTTCAATTATATTTCTAAAAAATTAATAACCTAAAAATTTCAAATATATATCAATAATCAATTCTTTATGTTAGCGTCTTCAAAGTACTCTCTTCCATCTTCGTAATATAAAGGCAATTTGTCTGCTCTGTAATATAACTCCGACTTTGGCATATCAAACTTAGCTTTAAATAAAATTTCTTTGGTTTGTTTATCTACTTCTAATACAGTTCTTATAGTACCATAAGTTAAAAGCAAATTATTTCCTTTAATGTCAGCATCTGAAGTAATTCTCGAATAAAGCGAAGCATCTCTAAACTCATCTGTTTTGATTGCAGTATAAGAACCATGCTCTCCTGTAATATTATATTCTACATATCTTGAGCCTTTAGAGTTTCTGTTTGCATCTCCCTGATTATCAAGCATGCCTAAGTTTCCATTTTCTAAAAGTATTAATGCATGCTGATTTTTTGGTCCGTCTGTAAGTGCATCTCCTTTTACTCTGTATGCATCCAATGAAGGCAAATCTCCTAAATTATCTTTATAAGGAATCTGACCATAAGCGTTTCCTGTTCTTGTATTTAAAGTTCCATCTGCAAACCACCATATAAGTTTCCAGTCGCTGTAGTCAATTGCAAATACTCCTAAATTCCTTGAAGAGATATAAAGTATATCAGTGTCTTTATCATAAACAAGCGAATTAGCATGAAACCAGTCTATAGATTTCTGCTTGCCGTTTTCATCTGTAAATATATTATTTTCATCAAATACTATCCTATTTAATATTCTTATTTCATTTTTATCATTATTAGGAAGCACTATATCTCTTATAATAGAAGCAAAAGCCATTTTCCTTACTATATTTCCAGAAAAGTCAATCTCTGTAATCTCATCATCTCCGCCCCATTTACTTGCAGATAAATAAATATAATTATCATCTTTTTTTATTGTGTCATGATGAGAATTGCTCGGATATTTTACAAGCTCCTTTCCAAGCATATTATAAATTTTTCCTTCATACATAGGATATATTAAAAACTTATTGCCCTCTATAGCGATTTTTGAAGCGGTAACTCCTTTAATAAAATATCTCACATAACCATTTTTTGATATACCTATAGTAGCAGTAGGGTACCAGCCATTAAAATACTGAATAAAATATAACTCAGGATTATTGCCGTCGTCGTTTGTAAGTTTATTAACTTCTACAGTATATTTTGAATCAATGTACACATCATCATGATAAATCTTTTTTATATAATGATTTTCTATGATTTCTCTTCCTGCATCATTTATAATAATTGTATTTGTAGCTTCTGGGAAAAGACCATGTATTTCAAACTCTTTGCCGTAATTAGCAGGATAGGTGTGAATTATATCAGGTTCATTGTATAGCCCTTTGACAGTTACAGTTATTGGGTAATTGTTTGTATTGCTTATAACATAAGAAGCAGATAATGGAGCTATATCATAAGGGTTTAATATTATAGTGCCTAATGGTGTGAGTTTATTAGGGTCAATAGTATTTTCTTCCAACTCCTTTTCATTTGCACTACAGTTTACTATAAATAAAAAAGTAAATAAAAAGGTTAATAGAATGTTTTTCATAATCAGCACCTAAATATAATATATATACTAAAAAATTTTTTATTTTCTAATAACTTAAATTTTAAATATTTGCAGGGCTTTGCCCCCTGCGAAGCGTGCCCGTAGGGTAGCACCCCACTTCTTTTGGCGACCGAAGGAAGTACCTATAGGTATGACCCAAAGAAGCAAAAAGACTGCATTCTTATACCTTTATATATGTATTATATTTATTCAATACCTATACAAATGTATAAAATTAAAATACTTGCACTTTTTCGTTCTTTGACGAAGTCCACACCGCGACCGAAGGAAGTACCTTTAGGTGTGTAACTGCGGGAAAAAGAACAATAAAAAATTACTAACTTAAAATTTTTAAATATATATTTTAATTTTTAAAAATTATATTAAATATGCTTACAACTTCTTGTACAACTTTTAAGGCACATTGATGTTTGAAAGAAGCTCTTCTATAATCATATCGCTGCTCACATTCTCAGCTTGTGCCTCGTAACTTACACTAATTCTATGTCTTAAAACCTCATAAGCAACTGCCCTAATATCTTCCGGTATTACAAAGCCTCTGCCGTTCATCATAGCATTAGCCTTAGCTGCCTTTGTAAGATATATACCAGCCCTCGGAGAAGCACCATAATCAATATACTCCTCTTTAAGCTTATATTCTATTGGGTTTCTTGTAGCATCTATTATATTAACTATATAGTCTAATAATTTATCTTCTATATATATCTGTTTAGCTAATATTCTTAATTTGTTTATTGTTTCTATTGTTGTAATAGGTTTTACTTCCTCTGGCTTTGAAGAAGACATATTTTTTATTATAGTTTTCTCTTCGCTTTTTAGAGGATATTTAACAATTACCTTTAGCATAAACCTATCAACTTGTGCCTCTGGCAAAGGATAAGTACCTTCTTGTTCTATTGGGTTTTGAGTAGCTAATACTAAAAATACTTCTGGAAGTTTATAGGTTTTATCACCTATTGTAACCTGATGTTCTTCCATAGCCTCAAGCAAAGCAGATTGCACTTTAGCAGGCGAACGGTTTATCTCGTCTGCAAGTATAATGTTTGAAAATATTGGTCCTTGCTTTGGTAAAAAAACAGAATTTTTAATATCGTATATCTCTGTACCAATAATATCTGCAGGAAGCAAATCCGGTGTAAACTGTATTCTTTTAAAAGTTGCATCTATTGTAGAAGCTAAAGTTTTTACTGTAAGTGTTTTTGCAAGTCCCGGTACTCCTTCAAGCAACACGTGACCATCACATATTATGCCAAGCAAAAGCTTATCTATCATATTCTCTTGCCCAACTATCACTTTTTTAATCTCATCTTTTACTGCATTCACAACATCTAATGCTGCATTGGCTGCTTCTGAAATAGCCTGTAAATCCTTAGTCATAAACTCTCCATTTAATTTTTATGCTGTTTTTTTATAAATTTATATAATAAGTATACTATAAGAACTATAAGTACCCATTGCCCAATCATTATAATTAAAAAAGAATTGCCGAACACTCTAATATTATATTCACTCAAAGGCTCTTCATTGGGTATTAAATTATTTCCCCTCTCAAGTTCATAATAACGAGCCTCTAATTCTGGTATTTTTAATTTGCCTTTATTAATTGGCTTTAATGTGTATATTATTTTGTATATAGTTTTTATATCAGAGTTTTCTTTGTCTATAGTTTCGCTTTCTATTCTTTTGTTTATTATCTCAAAATCGCTTATAGAGTTTTCATCTAACCCTTCAGCCTTAAAACTATTAGCATCTCCTGTAAAAGTTAAAGTATATTTTATATTCTGCCACTTATATATACTCTTTCTATTAACTTTACCTTCAACAGAAACCATAGAAAAAACTGCACTATTAATAATCATTACAAGCAAAATAATATAATATCTCATAGCTTTTTAGATTATAATAAAACGCAAAAAAGTCAACCTAATTAAATAGATTATATAATAAATTGAAATTAAATAAAATTAAATATATAATTAATAAATAAAATATATTTATAGGAGTATTATAATGAAATTTTTTATAGATACAGCTAATGTTGATGAGATTAGAAAAGCTAATGATATGGGAGTTATATGCGGAGTTACTACAAACCCATCATTAATAGCAAAAGAGGGAAGAGATTTTAAAAAAACAATAGAAGAAATTACTACAATAGTTGATGGACCTATTTCTGGAGAGGTAAAAGCCACTACCGTAAAAGCAGAAGACATGATAGCTGAAGCAAGAGAGATAGCTAAAATACATAAAAATATGGTAGTAAAAATCCCTATGACTGTAGAAGGTTTAAAAGCTGTAAAAGTATTATCTAAAGAAGGAATTAAAACTAATGTTACTTTAATATTTTCTGCTAATCAGGCATTACTTGCGGCAAGAGCAGGTGCAACTTATGTTTCTCCTTTTATAGGAAGACTTGACGACATATCTACTGACGGACTTGAACTTATTAGAACAATATCTGATATTTTTGCTACACATGCAATAGAAACAGAAATAATTTCAGCAAGTGTTCGCCATCCTATACATGTTACAGAATGTGCTTTGGCTGGTGCTGATATTGCTACAGTGCCTTATAGTGTAATTGAACAAATGACTAAACACCCTCTTACTGACCAAGGTATAGAAAAATTCAAAAAAGATTATGAAGCTGTTTTTGGTAAATAATTTATAATTAATATTTACATTAGCTTTGCATTAATAAAAATGTAAAGCTAATTTTTTATTATAGTCGATGAAAAATAATATTAAAAAAAATATAAAAAAACTTGTTAGCCTAATACCATTATTTATAATTATCATACTGATATTATGGTACAAAACACCAATCAACGGTATAAATTGCTACCCTCAAAGCGTAGAAAAAATTACTGTAGAATATCAAAATAAAATATTAAACATCACAAATACAAACGATATAGACTTTATTATAAAAAGTTTAAATAGCATATCTCTAAATAAAACAATACCAATTATTAAAGCAAATACTAACAGCTATAAAATAAATATAATAAGCACAAACAAAAATATACCAAATGATATTATAATATATTCAAAAGACACAGCCTCAATTGGATATTTCTATTATACAGATAAAAACACAATGCTCCCTTATGATTATATAAAGAATATATTTTCTAATAAATAAAAGATATTTTTTAAGTTTTTTATTTGCAGGGCTTTGCCCCCTGCGAAGCGTGCCCGTAGGGTAGCACCCCACTTCTTTTGGTGACCCAAAGAAGCAAAAGGACTGCATTTAATGAACTATAGCTTTTTATGTATACGAAAACATAGAGATATTATTTTATATATTCCAAATATAAAGCTAAAAACGCTCGCACTTTTTGGTTCTTTTTGCTGCGGGAAAAAGAACAAGAAAAAAATCAATATAAACTATTTGTCTCTTATTATCACTAAATGTCTTTCTTTTTCCTTCGAAGCTAACTTCACTATATTAACTTCATATTTATGTATATCGTTAATCTCTTTAAGCTCTTCTTCTATTGTTTGAAGTTTTCCCTTATATGCTATTAGTGAAGCATTTTTAGTTTTTATTTTTTTAAATATTCTAATAAGAGTTTTTATATCAGAAAATGCCCTTGATGTAATAGTCTCATATTTCTCTTTTAATTCATATACATTTTTTGATATAACATTTACATTAGTGAGATGCAATTTCTCTTTAGCTAAAATTAAAAAATCTGATTTTTTATTTTTAGACTCGCATAGTGTAAACTTTTTATCATTATACATTATAGCAAGCGGAATAGAAGGCAAACCCGCTCCGCTTCCAACATCTATAATATTATCATAATCTCTAAATACATCTAAAGCTAAAAGCGAGTCAAGAATATGCTCATCTAAAAATGTCTGAATATCTTTAGCTCCTGTTATATTTATATTTTTATTATAATCCATAGCTAAAGATGCATAATCTATTATCTTTCTTTTTTTTACATCATTATCATCATCTTTAAATAAAGATAATTTATCTAATTCAATACACAAATCATCATAAATCATATTACCAGCCTAATTTTTTAGCTGCATTTTTGGCATTATTGCCAGCAGAAACATTCGTAACATTATAGCGAATCTCTCTTTTATCGGTTTTACTCTTCATAATAAATTCTTTAGGGTATGGTATATTATTAACTGTAGTATAAGAACCCAATTCAACATTAACAACATTATCCATAAATGAAGTAGAAAAACTTCTTACACGGAAAGTGGAAGCAGAAAAAACTATAGTATCAACTCTGTCGTTGTAGCCAATTTTTAAAGTATGCCAATTCTTACCTAATGTGATATTGCTGCTTATTATTTTTTTATTTAAATCTATAAACTTATAATCTAATATATCTGCATAAAGCTTTGGAAAACGCATAATAGGAGCTTCTAATGCAAATGTATTAAAGTTTCTTTTGATAGTCTCACCAGAATCTTGCGTGTATAATGTAAGTTCATTGTTAATAACTTTAGCATCCATTATAACACCGCCTAAAAGTCCGTCTAATGCTGTCATATATTTATTATTATTTTCATTTTTATAATAATTAACTATCATAGGCATTTGGTCTAAATCATCTCCGCTGTAAAAAGCTCCGCCAGATGAATAAATAGAAGTAAATGGAGATTTTGAAAACTTATCAAAAGCCTCTTTCATCACTTCCTGTTCATTTTGAGCAAATAATGTGCCTACAAAAAATATAAATAAAAATATATAAAGCACTCTTTTTTTTATCATTATTTCTAACCTCTCTTATTTTGTTTTTTATTTATTGTTTTCTATTGATGATATTCTCTCTTCTATTTTCTTTGAATCAAAACTACTATCTTTATAAATAGAAGAGATTGATTTTCTATAATATTTTAATGCACTATCAAAATCTTTTTTAGCATAATAAACATCTGCTAAATGTGAATAAATTTCAGCCTTAGATGTTTCATCTGCATAAAATGCTGCCTTTAATAACAATTTTAAAGACTCATCATAATTGCCTTTTAAATAATATCCAAAGCCTAAAGTATCTATATAATGAGGAGATTTAGGTTCTATTTTTACAGCATCTTTAGCAAGTGATATTCCTTTATCTACATCAATATTTAAATATATCAAAGCCCAAGCTAAACTATTTAAACCTTCAGCAGAATCTTTATTTATAGAATATTTAAAATTAGCATATTCCATAATAGAGTTAGTATTAGAAACAGAAAGTGCTGTAACATAAGGTATATTTAATCTATAATCATTAGTATTAAGATTTTTATTCTTCTTGAAAAACTCTAAATCTTTATTTAAAAAGTTATTAGCATTATCAAAGTCATTATTTAAATAATATACATAAGATTTCAAATAACTATAATAATCTTTTTGTTTTTCAAACTTTTCAATATTTTTTATAGCAAAATCATATTCGCCTATATCTGCAGAAGTCATAACCAAAGATACTAATTCATTTTCTGCTATATTGCCTTTCTTTAATGAAGCATATTTATAAAGCATTTCTTTTGCAGCTTCTTTATTATTTTGCTCTTTAAACTTCAAAGCAGCTTGTAAATATAGTGTATATAGTTTTTCATTTTTGCTGTCATAATTAATAATATTTTCTATATGTTTAGGCAAAGCGTCTATATTGCCAAGCATTAAATAAAAACTAATAATATCCATCTCTGCTTTTATTTTTTCTTCTTTGCTTCCTATTTCATTTACAAGCTTATAGTATGTTTGAATTATATCTAAATCTATTTTGGCTCTGTCTATATCTGTTTCTATGATATTTAAAGCATTGCTGTATCCATTATTTTTAGCTTCTATAATAACAGATAATACTTGCGGAATATTAACACTATTATTTATTTGTGCAAATAATTCTTCATTATATTTATCTGCCATAAAACTTAAATAAGCACTTAAAACAGAGGCATTATTATTTTCTAAACTTTTACTATACGCTTCATCATAGTTTTCTAATGCCTGATAGCTTTTTATTACAGCAAATGCCGCTTCTTGCTTATCTCTATCTGATAGAGAATTATAATTAACTCTGTTTAGTCTATCTATAGCATTTTGAAATCTGCTTAAATAAAAATTGCACATTCCATAATAAAAATTATAATACTGCAAATAATTTTTACTTGCTGGTTTTGAAGTATTTACCTTATCAAAATAATAAACAGCATTTTGAAACTCTCTCTCATTAAAATTAATAAACCCTAATAATATTAAAGTGTCATTATAATTTCTGTCTATCTCATACGCATTTTCAAGATAATACTTTGCTTTTTTTAAATCTCCTACAAAAAATATGTTTCTCTCAGCCGCCTTAATTAATATATCTATATTTTGAGGATTGTTTAATACAAGAAAGTCATATATCTTTATACTCTCCTCAATTTCTCCTAAAGCCTCATGAGTTTCAGCAAGAGAAATATATATATCATCATCTTGTATATATTTTAAAACCTCTTTTAATATAACTTTAGCATTTTCTAAATTATTAATTGCCTCTTGATTGCGAACTCCGCTTGCTAATGCTTTTTCTTTATAGTATAGAGCAAAACTATATGCTGCCCTTGCTTCTTCTTCATTTCTAATATATCCATCTTCGCTGTAGCTATTTGTAGAAGAATAATCATTGCTTAAAGAAGTTTGTGCATTAAGAAGATTCAACCCAATTATAAATATTAGTAATATATATTTATACATATTTACCCCGCATAGGCTTATTAAATTTATTTATTAATTATTATATATTCGTCAATTATATAAAAAATCATAAGATAACTATTTTTGTAAAATGATTTATTTAACTTTTTTATTAATTATATCAAAAAAACATATAAAAGTAAATTAAGCATTACTAAATATAATTACTTTAAATAATAATATAGCTATGATATACTTAAACAAGTGAGAGAGTTTTATGAAAAATACTGATATATCTAAAAAAATAGAAAATATTATAAAATTACTTTCTAATGGGCTTTATGAGAGAGAAAATATTGTAGCATTAACTCTATTAAGTGCAATAGCAGGAAAACCAATATTTTTATATGGACCTCCAGGAACGGCAAAAAGCTTTATAGCAAAAAGAATATCTTATGCATTTAAAGATTCAAAATACTTTGGATATTTGATGCAAAGATTCAGCACTCCAGAAGACATATTCGGACCTATTAGTTTGGAAGAATTAAAAAACGATAGATATATAAGAAAAATTGAAGGTTATTTGCCAGATGCTGACTTTGCTTTTTTAGATGAAATTTGGAAAAGTAGTCCCGCTATACTAAACACACTTCTTACTATAATAAACGAAAGAATATTTAAAAATGGTGTAAATGAAATAAAAGTGCCATTAAAAGCATTAATCTCGGCAAGCAATGAAACTCCTCCGGAAGGTCAAGGTCTTGAAGCATTGTATGATAGATTTATAATGCGTTTAAATATAAAAAATATAAAAAACAAAGATAACTTTGAAAAGATACTTCAAAACACAGAACTATCTTCTTTTGTAGATATAGATGATAACTTAAAAATATCAACAGATGAATGGATGCAAATTAGAAAGAATGCTAATAATATTAAACTTTCAAAAACTGTTATTGATATTATTCATTATATAAAACTTTCTATAGATAAGTTTAATGAAGAGAATATTAATATATATGTATCAGACAGAAGATGGCAGCATATAGCATATTTATTGAAACTCTCGGCTTATTTAAGCGGTAAAGAAGAAGTTGATATTTATGATTGCTTTATTATTTATAATTGTTTATGGAGCGTAGAAGAGCATATTGAAGCTGTAAAAAAAATTACTGAAAACGCCATTAAACGATATTATAATTTTAATGATTTAATAGATGAATGGAAAAACAATTTTGAAAATATAAAAACAAATATTGACAATGAATGTTTTTACTTAGAGAAAGTTTATGATACAGAAAATATTGATGATAGGCATTATATAGCAAAAAGCTTTGATATTGTTATGGACGAATATAATAATAAAGCTGAAACTATTATTTACATACCAATAAAACAATTACAGAAAAACGGATATTTTTATCCATTAGACATTAGCAGAAATCAAACAAAAAAGTTTAGATGCAATTTTTTGGGAAGCGATAAATGCGTTGTTGAAATAAACTCTGCCGTAAAAACAAATGGTTTATTATCAAACAGACTTTCAAAAAATTATGAAGCATTGTTTGAGTTTGAGGCTGAATATCATATTAAAAGATTAAATCCTAAAAAAATAGAAAAAGAGAAAAAAGAGAAATATATTAATATTCTAAATGACTTATTATTAGAGATTGATAATATTATTTCCAAAATTAAAAACAATTTTGAAATATCAAGAAATATATTTATGTCTGATGAAGAGTTTAATTTTTTTAGAGATATATTTGATGATTATATAGATAACCTTGAAAGCGAAAAATTAAATGCTGAAAAGTTAAAAAGCGAAATAGAAAACCATGAAACAATCTATTAATAATAATTCTTATAAAGAAGAAATAAAAAAAACAGAGAAAATGGCAAGGGGAGTTTTTTACAGCTCATTTAATAAAGATGAAAGAATAGAAAAAGAATTAGAAACCAAAATTGAAAAATGGAAAAAAGATTTAAATGATTATATATCTAGCAATAATCCATATATAGAAAATAAAAGAGAATTAGAAATAGCAAAAAAAGAATTAGAGAAAAAAGATATTAGCAAAAAAGATATAATAAATAATTTGAATATGTTTAACTCACTTGATGTAGACACAAAATTTTGGCTTGATAAATTAGAAAACAATAATTTAAACGCCATAAAGAAAAATATAATATCAAATTGGAATGAAGTTTACAATAAAAAAAATAATGAATGGACTATAAACACTATTAAAGAAAAAAGATATAAGTTTATTAATGATATAGAATCTTGGATTAAATTATTAAAAAGATTAAGATATATGTCTAATATACTTAGAATAAAAACTGCTGTGTTATGGGATTTTAGAGTTGGTGAATTAAAAGAAGAGGATATTTCTTTATTAGAGAGATGGGTTAAGTTTATAGACAATATTGATAAAAATAATTATATAGACAAAATAGCAGACTCTATAGGAAAAAAAATAGATATAGAAAAAATAACCAAAAACATAGAATTAAAAAATAATTATTCATATACAAACAAAAAGATTGATTCTAAAGATGAGATATCGGGCATTTATTTTTCTAAAGACATAGAAAACATTATTCCAGAGGAGCTTTCACTTCTTTGCAATGAGGAAGCAGAAAAATTGTTTAAACTAAAATATATAGAAAACAGAATTATGTGCTTTGATAAAAGTTATTATGCATTTGATGAATTAGATAAAAACAAAACCGCATCAGGCTATAAAGACGGCAAAGGAGATATGATTATATGCATAGACACAAGCGGCTCTATGAAAGGAGTAAACGAATATATTGCTAAATCTATAATGTTTAAAATATTGATGAGGGCTGTAGCAGAAAATAGAAATGCTTATCTTATTAACTTCAGCACAGAAATATACACATATAAATTTAATAAAAATAGCGGCGTAGATGAACTTATAAAATTCTTAAAACTTAGCTACTACGGAGGCTCTGATATATACAAGGCTCTCTATGAAGCAAACAGGATAATGAAAAATTATAATAATAATGATGTGCTTGTGATATCAGATTTTATAATGGAAGACATGCCTCAATATTTGGTTGATATATGTTTAAAACAGAGAAAAGAGGGAAACAATTTTTTTGCTGTGTCTATAGGCAAGTTTCCTTTTGGTTATTCTTATAAAAAAGTTTTTAATAGGCATTGGATTTTTGATATAGGAAACGGTATAAAAGAGATTTATTAATTTTTTAAATATTTCTAATTGCATGTATTGATATAATATTATAGTTGAGTTTATTTTTTGAGTTTGCATTCTGTATTAAAAAAGATTTAATAATTAAATATTTTTATAATAAATGCTGCAAAAAAGTCAATTTTTCTTTATATGCTTTAAAAAAATTGTATGCTCTTTTAATATATTTTTTAATTGCTTTTAATTATTATCATACATTCTTTCTATTTTTGTGATGCCTATAATATCAAAACATATACCAAGAATCTTTTTAACAGCTCTTATTAAAGTAAGTCTTTCCTGTCTTATGTCATCATTTTCTTCTAATACAATATTGTCATAATAAAACTTATGCAAAGCAGAAGCAACATCATAAGTATAATTTAATAAAGTATAAACCTCTAAAGACTTAGCAGATTCATAAATCTCATCAGGGAATCTTAATATCATCTTAGCAAGTTTCAAAGTGCTTTCATTAGATATTTTATTGATATCAAATTTTTTATTATAATCATACTTCATATTTTTCTCTTCTAACTTGAAGAAAATATTGCAAACTCTCGCATAAGCATATTGAACATAATAAACAGGGTTATCATTATCTTTCTTTTTTGCAAGCTCCAAGTCAAAATCTAATGAACTAGAATAGGAACGCATAAGAAGAAAATATCTTGTAGGGTCAACACCAATCTCATCAATAACCTCTTCAAGGCTAATCATGTCCCCAGTTCTCTTGCTCATTCTCACAAGCTCATTTCCTCTGTATAAGCGAACCAACTGCCCAAGTATAACTTTTAAATCAGCAGTATCATCGCTCACAGCTCTCACGGCAGCAGTAATCCTAGGCACATAACCATGATGGTCAGCACCCAATATATCTATTAAATATTTATATCCTCTGTCTATTTTGTTTTTGTGATATGTAATGTCTGGTGCAAAATAAGTGTATGAACCATTACTTTTTTTTACAACTCTGTCTTTATCATCTCCGTATTTAGTGCTTCTAAACCATGTAGCATTATCCTCTTCAAATAAAAGCCCTTTTTCATTTAAATAATCTATAGTCTTTTCTAATTCCCCGCCCTCTCTTATCTTGAGTTCAGAAGCATAATTGTCCATATATGTGCGAAATCTCTCTAATAGCTTTCTTTGCTGTTCTAATATTATATCTTTCGGCACGCCTTCCATTTTAGCAATATCTTTAATATAAGCACCATGATATCCATCTTCAGGAATCTCTCTTCCTTCTTTTACAGCATTAACACTCTCATTAAGCTTTGTTATCTGCTCTCCCGCATCATTAACATAAAACTCTTGATACACATCATGACCAACATATTTAAGTATATTTGATAAAGCACTTCCAATAGCAGCCCATCTTCCATGACCAATATGAAGAGGGCCTGTGGGGTTAGCACTTACGTACTCAACTAATATTTTTTTCTTATCTTCTGCAGAGTTCTTGCCGTAATCATCATCTTCTAATAATTTGTTTACGCATTCATTTATATAATCTTTTGATAATGTTAAATTTATAAACCCAGGTCTTGCAACTTCAACATTGTCAAAATATTTTTTATCTATTAATTTTGCAATATCATTAGCTATATCAAAAGGATTTTTTTTAAGAAGTTTGGCAAGCCTCATAGCTACAGGTGAAGCATAGTCTCCAAACTTCTCATCTACAGTGTATCCTATATCTATATAAGAATCTATGTTCTCTATGTTTGTGTCTTTTAAATAATTGCATAAAGCTTCTTTTATTATATCTGATACTATTCTTTTAAGCATACCCTCTCCACAAAAAATATTTAGAAAATAGCTTTTATAGTATATCAAAGTTTACAACTTCTGCAAGTATATATTTTAATGTATTTAAATAATTATATATTGTTAATATTTGTAGTATAATATTGACATTTTTCTAAAAAATGTTAGAATACACTAACAATATTTAAATGTTAGTTAATAGTCCATACAAACTAAATATTAATTATGAAATTGTTTATATAATAACTATTTTGAACTTTTATTAAAATATTGATTTTTGGGAATAGTATATTGGGTATCTAAAAAAGGTGCCCAATATGTAAAAAGTTTTATAAAATGCAATGTAAAAACCCAAATGGCAAATTATATAAAAAAATAGAAAATGAAAAGAAAGTAATGTTTTATATGATTAATCTTTACTGCAAACATCATCATAAAGATTATCAAAAAATTTGCTGTAAAACATTTGGAAGTAAACCTCTATGCAAAGAGTGCGAAGAAATATACAATTACTCAATAGAGAGAACAAATAATTGCAGATTTATAAAAACAAAAACTTTCTGCAGTGCCTGCCCAAAACAATGTTATAAAAGAAATATCAAAAACAAAGTAAAACAAATTATGTCTTTTTCTGGAAAAATAATGCTAATCTATCACCCTATAATAGCATTAAAACATGTCTTTGTTATGATTAAGCATAATTTTATAAAAAGTAAAAAATTAGATTTTAAAGGCATTATATGAAAACATTATTAATAATTTTAGGCTTTATATGCGTGGCTATAGGAGCTGTAGGAATAGTTGTTCCGATACTTCCTACAACACCATTTTTATTATTAGCATCATTCTTTTTTGCTAAGGGTTCTAAAAAGTTTCATGATTGGTTTATGTCTACAAAACTATACAAAAAACATTTAGAGAGTTTTGTTAATTCAAGGGCTATGACATTAAAATCTAAATTAACAATACTTCTTCCTGTTAGCTGTATGCTTATAGCGGCATTTATATTTGTTAATAATTTGCATGCAAGAATATTATTAGTTGTATTATTTATAGGCAAATATCTATACTTCTTCACGCAAATAAAAACAATAAAAGAATAAGCAATATAAATAAAAATAACTTTTAAATACATACACAAAAATATTTCAATTTTGTTTAGGAGAAATAATTTATGGTAAAATATACACTTGTAATAAATATGATATTTTTATCATTATTTTGTAATAAATTATACTCACAAGAAGATGAAAAAAAAGGTTTTCAGTCTGTGCTTGATAACAGATTTTTTTCTATAGGTTTATTCAGCAGTGCAGATTCAATAAAAACATCTGTTAATATAGAATTTGGTTTTAAGTTAATGAAGTACAGTCATTTTCAGATAAAAAGTTATACTTCTGTTGTAGGCTCAAAAATATACGATGACAATCCGCAAATGTATCAATTAGGCATTATGCAAAAGTTTATATTTGGAGAAGATGATGAATATAAAGGAGCTATAAGCATATCAAGATACGGTTTTGCTTTTGGAAGTTTTGGATTTTTATCTTTTGATGCTGATAAAAGCGGAAAGTTTTTATTTAGTGAGCCTTACTATTTTGAAGTTGGCGGTGGGGCAGGTTTTAATATAAATGTAAGTAAACATGTAGGTATAATCTTAGAGTTTGGCGGCGGACTTCATTTGGTGTTAAATGGCAAAGAGTTAGGATATCCATCAAAAATTAATAAGGCAGGATTCGGCAGAATGAGCATTGGTGCGAGATATTATTTTTAATGTGTAATATTGAATTGCTGTTTATAAAAACAATTTTTTATAATAGATTTAATTATAATTAAACAATTGATTTTTACCATTACATTATAAAAATACCTAAAACACAATTATTTTATATACATAAAAAAGTTTCTAAAAGAAGTTTTTATTTAAAGCATTTTTGTTTTTAAACGACAATAAAAAAGATAGACTAAATTAATAATTGGCGTAGAATAAATGAAAAAAATAATTATAATACTTTTTATTGCTATTAATTCACTATTTGCTAATAATTTTAAGGTGATATCAAGACAGGGTGAAGCCTCTGTTATCGTTAATAAAGAGCATTCTGATATAGATATAAAAAAAAGTTTTCCTGATGATTATTTTTCTATATCTACAAAAGAATCTTCATATATGGTTATAGATAATGGAGAGAAATCTATAATATTAATGCCTGAATCTAAATTAACATTTAAAGATAATAAATTTACTCTTGATTTTGGATATATATATGTAAAAAGCAAACATAATGATGAAGTAAAAATCACTATAAATAAAGATAATAAATCATACAGTTTTAAAGGAAAATCATTTGCTATAATTTCTTATGACAATAATCTTACAATATTAAGTCATAATAATGCTGTGAGAATAGAGTTAGTTGAGTCATTAGGTATATCATATTATTTAGAGCCTTTCAATAAAACATTAATAAACTCTTCTATGAATGGTCCTTATAATATTAATGAAAATGAGAGAAGTTTATTAGAAAATGTTTCAAGACAATTAGAAATAGAGATGAATGACCATTTAAACGAAGGAATAGAGAGATATAATTTTACCATATTAGAAGGCAGTAAAAATGAAACTACAATATATAGGATAGTTCACCCAAAAAAAGGACCTAATGTATTTTTAATAGTTCCGCATGGCAGCGAGAGAGTTGGTACTGATGTGGCAATAGAAAGACTTAACATGCCTATAAAAAGAGGAAGTTTAACTGTAGTACCGATAGCAGTTCCTGAGGCTTATAGACTCAATACTCGTGCAATAGAAGGACAAGATATTAATAACAGATTTTTTGACAAGAAGATTAATAGAACTGATACAGATAAATTAGCACAAAAATATATGGATATGCTTGATGAATATAATATAGATGTTGTACTTACGCTTCATGAGGGGAATGGTTTTAAAGAGTTTTTTGGAGATTCCATTATATATGACAGCAGAAAATTAGATGATAATGTAAAAAAGGTGCTTGATAATATAAACTCAAGAATAGAGCCTATGAGATTTAAGTTCAAACAAATGTATTATCCAATGCCTACAACTATAACCTATTATGCAGCAGAAAAGGGAATAGAAGCTTATGGTATAGAGCTCACACGTAATTTGGACTACGACAAAAAAAGAATAATAATGCATACCATATTAAGTGAATTTTTTAAAATATATGGTTTAGAATAAAAATTGTATTTAATTTTTTATAATATATAATGAAGTATTATTTTATTTAAGGATTATTATGCTCTCATTAAGAAAAGCATTAGAAAAAAAAGATTTTGAATTAGTTGATTTATTTACTTTATCATTTTCACTTTTTAGACATAATTTTGTTAATTTTTTGTTAGTTGGTTTTCTATGTGCAATGCCTACGATAATTACAACTATATATTTTCCGCCTGCGATGTTTGACCCTGCAAAGATGCAAACTCCTAAAGATATTATTGATTGGTTTCAAAATGAGGTTAATGAAGGATTTTATATTAATTTGTTTTTATCTTGGTTTTTGGATATTATTTCAACGGCCGCTATTGCATTGTTAGTAGAAGGTTTAGTTTACGATAAAATTAGAACAGCTTCTTATGCAATAGTTAAAACCTTTCAAATGATAATTCCAATATTGATAACTTCTATTATCACAATAATTATATATTTCTTTGGACTTTCTTTTTTTATATTTCCTGGAATAGTGCTCATGATTTTATTTATGTTCACTACAAATATATGTGCTTTGAGGCATACTTGGGGTATAGATGCGATTAAATATTCTTTTTCTTTGGTAAAGCCTAAGTTTTTTAAATCTTTATCTATACTTGCTTTTATAGTGTTGTTTCAAAATGCATTTATAATTACTTTTCCATCTGCTCCAATAGATACAAGAGAAGGAGTATTATATTATTTTTTGTCTATGATAATACTATATTTTTTTGATACTTATTTTAAAATATTGATATCATTATATTTCTTAAATAGAGATTTTGTTACTAATGCAACATTAGACGATGATATTTAATTTTTTATTATATCATTTATTTTTTCTTCTAAGTTTTGAAAATTAGATTCTAACAAATAATATCTATTATTATCATTTACTAATTCTATCTCATAATTATTTGATTTAGAATATATATTATAATTTACAGTTTTGCCATCTGATAGATATATCTCTATGTTATATAATAAGTTAGATTTTTGAATATCATCTTTTATAAGTCCGTCTGCTTCAAGGTTGGCAATAGAATATAAAGAACTATATATATCATTTTGATTGGCATTTTGACTATTCCAAGTTTTTGTCCAATTAGTAGAATCAGTTTTTTCTATAGTGTATGAATTGTTATTATATGATATACTTATTTTATTTATGTCATCAATTTTTACAGATGATATAGTTTTATTTATTAAGTCATCTTCAGTTTTATCAAATATATCTTTGGGGTTAATTGGTATATTTCCAATCAAATAAACATTTTTATCATTATTAATTTGTGCATATACTAAGTTTCCAAAATTAGCCTTCATACCAAATCTTATATTTCTAACTTCTTTAGATGAAGAATCTTTTGCTTTTACAATTAAAGCTTCATTATCTGTGAGGCTGTATTTATCTAATATTTCACTATTTCCTCTGGATAATAACTCTACAGGCTGTATATTATTAAATGCATTTGTTATAGCTTCTACTGCATTAACATTAGCATTATATTTATCATTTACTATCCATTTGTCATCGTTAAATTTTAATGTAATAGTTTCATTGCTGTTTCTTGTAATAGAGATTTCGCTTAATTGAGTATTTATAGCTTTAAATTGAGGCAGAGAATAGCCTTTATTTTTTAATGTAATTGTGAGTATTAAAATTATTGTTAGAACTACTACTATAGAAGAGAGTATTATATATTTCTTTTGAATATTCGCCATCAAATTATTCTCCATAATTTTATTTGTAATTAAAAAATTATTATATAGAAATAAAAAAAATTGTAAAGTATTAACGAATGTAATATTATGTACAACAATATCAAACATATATAATCATTACTCTTTACAATAGCACTATTTATATTATAATGTTTTCATTAAAAACTATATTTTTTATGGAGATTGTTTATGATTAAGAGAGCATTGATATCTGTATTTTATAAAGACGGAATATTAGATTTTGCTAAATTTCTAACTTCTAAGAATGTGGAAATTGTTTCTACAGGCGGAACTTATAAATATTTGAAAGAAAATAATATACCTGTAATAGAGGTTGCTGAAGTTACAGGAGCTAAAGAGATGCTTGATGGAAGAGTAAAAACTTTAGACCCTAAAATACATGGAGCAATACTTGCTATAAGAGATAACCCTGCTCATATGGAAACTATTAAAGAGAGGGGAATTACTCCTATTGATATGGTTATAGTTAATCTTTATCCTTTCTTTGAAAAGGTACAAGATGATAATTTGAAATTTGAAGAAAAGATTGAATTTATAGATATAGGCGGACCTACTATGCTTCGTTCTGCTGCTAAGTCTTTCAAAGATGTTGTAGTTATAAGCGATGTTAAAGATTATGATTTAGTAAAAAGTGAAATGGAAAAAGGCGAAGTTAGTTTTGAAACAAAAAAATATTTAGCTTCTAAAGTATTTAATTTGACTTCTGCTTATGATGCTGCAGTGTCAGAGTTTATGTTTAATTCTTTAGAAAATAAAGAAGGCAAAAAACTTAATTATTTGAATATGTCTTATGCATTAAAAGAAGAATTAAGATATGGAGAAAATCCTCATCAAGGAGCAAGCTATTATGTTTCTACTACAGATAAAGGCTCTATGAAAGATTATGAACAGTTAAACGGAAAAGAACTTTCATTTAACAATATTAGAGATATGGATATAGCTCTAAAAATAGTATTAGAATTTGATGAAGCTAAAAAAGAGTATGCATGCTCTGCTATAAAACACTCTACTCCTTGCGGTGCTGCTTTAGGTTCTAATGTATTAGAGGCTTATAATAGAACTTATGAATGCGATCCTACTTCCATATTCGGCGGAATAGTAGCTTTCAACAGCACAGTAGATGAAGCAACAGCAAAAGAACTTATTAAAATATTCTTAGAAATTGTTATAGCTAAAGATTTTACTATAGAAGCTTTAGAAGTATTAAAAACTAAAAAGAATTTAAGGGTTATAAAATACAAAACTAATACTAACGATAAAATCAATCTTGTTAAAGTAGACGGAGGATTACTTGTACAAGATGAAGATACCACTTTAATAGAAGATTATAAGGTTGTAACAGAAAAAAAGCCTACAGAAGAAGAGATGAAAAACTTAATATTTGGTATGAAGGTTGTAAAATATGCTAAATCAAATGCTATAGTTGTTATAAAAGACTTTATGGCTAAAGGTATAGGAAGCGGACAAACTAACAGGATTTGGGCTTGTGAAGATGCTTTAGAGAGAGCAGGAGATGGGGTTGTGATGGCATCAGATGCTTTCTTCCCATTTAGAGATGTAGTGGACGCTTGTGCTAAATACAATATTAAAGCTATAATTCAGCCCGGCGGCTCAATGAGAGACCAAGAATCAATTGATGCTTGTAACGAACATGGTATTGCTATGGTGTTTACTGGTATAAGACATTTTAAGCATTAAAAAATACATATTTTTTAGTAATTTTTACTAATTTGTACAGTTTTTTACTTGACAAAATTTATTATTTATTGTATTGTTAGAGCATACAAACAAAAAATAAAAGGAGTTTTATAATGAGTTTAATCAATAAAAAACTTATAGATTTCAAGGTTGATGCTTATCAAAATGGAGAGTTTAAAGAGGTTACTACAAAAGATGTATTAGGTAAATGGAGTGTATTTTTCTTCTATCCTGCAGACTTTACTTTTGTATGTCCTACAGAATTAGAAGATTTAGGTACTGTTTATGATGAACTTAAAAAAATTAATTGTGAAGTTTACTCAGTATCTGCAGATACACATTTTGTACACAAGGCTTGGGCTGATGCTTCAGCAACTATTAAAAACTTAAAATATACTATGCTTGGAGACCCAACAGGATTATTAGGAAGATTCTTTGAAGTATTTGTAGAAGAAGCTGGACAAGATTTACGCGGAAGCTTTATTGTTAATCCTGAAGGTTTAATTAAAGCTTATGAAGTACATGATATGGGAATTGGTAGAGATGCTAATGAATTAGTTCGTAAAGTACAAGCTGCTCAATATGTAGCTGAACATGGCGGTGAAGTTTGTCCTGCTAAATGGAAACCAGGTGCTAAAACTTTAAAACCAGGAATTGATTTGGTTGGAAAAATCTGATAATTTAAACCTTTAAAATATAGTAAAAAGGAGGCTAAAAAGCCTCCTTTTTTATAACAAATTATTTTTTTTAGTTTTATTGTACTGAGTTTAGAGAATCGTTATCAAATACGCAGATAGCCTCTATTTCTGGAGCTATTTTTTTAGACATACCAACTAAAACCTTACCAGGTCCGCATTCATATATTTTATTAACGCCTTTGCTTTGAAGATTAATCATACTATCATACCATCTTACAGTTGAGAACATTTGTTTGTAAAGGTTATCTTTTATATTATCGAAACTATGCACATCTGCCGTAACATTAGATAAAACCTTATTACCGCTATTATTAAATTGAACATTATCCAAGAATTTTTTAAGTTCATCAGCGGCAGGCTTCATAAAAGGTGAGTGGAAAGCACCAGAAACTTTTAAAGGCATAACCCTCTTAGCGCCAGCTTCTTGAAGTTTAGGAGTAACAGCTTCTATGGCGCTAAGTAAACCTGATATAACAATTTGGTCTTTTAAGTTATAGTTAGCAGCAACTACCTCTTTGCTTTCAGGCATGCATTTAGAAACAGTGTCATAATCCAAACCAAGTACAGCAGCCATACCATAAGGAGCATCGGCACCAGCTTTTGCCATAAGAAGTCCTCTTGTTCTTGCAATCTTTACAGCATCCTCAAAAGAGATATATCCAGCAGCAGAAAGGGCTGTAATTTCTCCTAAACTGTGACCTGCAAAATAATCTCCTTTTATTCCTTTAGCTTTTAAAGCTTCATAAACAGCCATACCAACTGTAACCAACGCAGGCTGAGTATTTTCTGTTTTCTTTAAATCTTCCTCACTTCCTTCAAAACATAATGCCTTAATATCTACATCATCTAATATATTAGCAGCTTTATCAAATATAGCCTTAGACTCTGCTACATTGTCGTATAAAGATTTACCCATTCCAACTGTTTGAGAGCCTTGTCCCGGAAATAAAAATGCTATTGACATAAGTATTATTCTCCTTTATTAAAATTTATTTAAACTTTGTATATTCAAAAATATTAATATTTATTAATATTTATAAATTATTTAATTATATTCCAAATATTAACAATAAATTAAACTTTTATCAAGTGAGTTTTTTATTATAAGTAATATAGATTGAAAATATTAAATTAGTTATAAGATTTTTTTTTACAATACTAAAAATATTGATTAGTTTATTTATAGAAATTTATACTAAAGAAATGATTTTTAATATAAATTTTATATTTGCATTTTTACATATAATTTAGCAATGAGTTTTTAAATACAAATTTGCAAATATAAAAAGTTTAGTGAATATAAAACCTATTTGTTTAAAACCTTATATAAAAACTCTTTAGTTCTGCTGTGTTTAGGATTATTAAAAAACTCTTCAGGTGTTTCATCTTCGAGTATAATGCCGTCATTCATAAACAGTATTCTGCTTGCAACATTTTTAGCAAAACCCATCTCATGAGTAACTATAAGCATAGTCATACCCTCTTTAGCCAAATCTATCATAACGTCCAAAACTTCTTTAATCATCTCAGGGTCTAATGCAGAAGTAGGCTCATCAAATAGCATAACCTCAGGCTCCATAGCTAAAGCCCTTGCAATAGCAATTCTCTGTTTTTGCCCTCCTGAAAGTTTATTGGGGTAGGTGTCTTTTTTTTCAACAAGTCCAACTTTTTGTAATAACTCAAGTGCTTTAGTTTCTGCTTGTTCTTTAGTGTAGCCTTTTAATTTCATAGGTGCTAAGATAATGTTTTCCATTACTGTTTTATGAGGAAATAAATTAAAATGCTGAAATACCATTCCAACCTTTTCTCTTATCTTATTTATATCAGTTTTTTTGTCTAATATATTTTCACCGTCTATAAATATCTTTCCATTAGTAGGCTCTTCAAGTCTGTTTATGCATCTTAAAAAAGTAGATTTACCGCTTCCAGAAGGACCAATAATTGCAATAATCTCACCCTTCTCAACATTAACATCTATTCCTTTTAACACTTCTAATTGATTAAACTTTTTATGTAAATTTTCTACTTTAATCACTTTCTTTAAGCCCCTTCTCTACCTTTCTCATAAACACCGCAAAGATAGAAGTTAATATCAAATATATTATACCCACAGCGATAAGAGGCTCAACCCCCCTATAAGTTTGACTAGTAATAATATTAGCAGAACGAAGCAAATCAACCCCCCCTATAAAACCAACAATAGAAGTCTCTTTGATAAGAGTAATAAACTCGCTCACCAAAGCAGGAAGTATCTTTTTGATAGCCTGCGGTATAATAATCTCTTTCATAGAAAGAGCATAATTAAGCCCCAAAGCCCTCGAAGCCTCCATCTGACCTTTATCAAGCCCTTCAATACCAGCCCTTATAATCTCAGCAACATAAGCAGCAGAGTTAATACCAAAAGCTATAGCAGAGATAATCAGTATAGGCGTATTTCTTAAAGCCCCCACAAATACAACATTCGCCCAAATCATAAGCTGCACAACCGCAGGTGTACCCCTTATTAAATTAACATATCCAAACGCTAATTTTGATATAGGATTAAATGTCTCAAACCCTTTAATATTTTTTAAAGGATAAATATGTGACAATTGCATCAGAGCAATAAATATACCAAGAACTATACCAATAAGTGTAGCAAATAAAGTAGTTCCTATAGAAAATAAAAGCCCCTTAACCATATACATATATCTATGGTTAGCTATAAATACTTCTTTAAGCAACTCTAAATATTCTGTCATCTGCTTTCCTTAAATTATCTCTGTGTTTTACCATTCAAATATTAAAAATATTTTTTTACAAGCTCATCATATTTGCCGTTTTCTTTCAAAGTATCCAAAGCCTTGTTTACATCTTCCAAAAGCTTAGTATCTTCTTTTCTAAAACCAATACAAAGCTCTTGTATAGATAAATCTGTTTTAATAGCTTTAAGACCTTCATTGTTCTTTATATAACCAACAGCTATAGGATAATCCATTATAGCAGCATCTATTTTACCGCTTTGTAATGCCACTACAGTATCTGCTGTTCTGTTAAATCTCTCTATTTTATCAACTTTTTTACTCTCTGTTAAAGCAACATCGCCTACATATCCTAAAACAACACCCACTGTATAAGTATTGTTTAAGCTGTCAAAGTTAGTGATAGAGTTGTTATCTTCTTTTACAATGATAGCTTGCTGAGATTCAAAATAAGGCTTAGAAAAATTAATAACTTTCTTTCTTGACTCTGTAGCTGTAATACCAGCTATTAGTATATCTATAGTTTTAGCCTCTAAAGCAGGTATAAGTCCGTCAAAAGTCATATCTTTTATTTCTATTTTCTTTCCTATTATCTTTGATATCTCATTTATAAGCTCAACATCAAAACCAACAACATTACCATTCTCATCTAAATATTCAAAAGGAGGATATTCAGCATTAGTACCAACATATAAAACATCTTTTTCCTCTTTCTTAGAACATGATAATACTATAAGCAAAGAAACTAACAGAAGAATTTTTAATATATTTTTCATTAATTATTATCTCCCACTAAATGTTTTTATTTACTCTCAAAATATTTTTCTATAAGCATGTCGTAAGTGCCGTTTTCTTTTATAGTATTTAAAGCATCATTAACTTTTTTAAGTAATTCTGTATCTTCTTTTCTCATAGCAATAGCATATTCTTCATTTTGAGAATCTGTAATAACTAATTTTAAATCATCATTTTGATTAAAATATTGTTTAGCAGGTTCATAATCTAAAACTACAGCATCTACTTTTTTGCTTTTTAAAGCTAATATAGCCTCTGATGTAGCACCATATTTCTGAGCATTTACATTAGACATTTCGCTTACAATCAAATCCCCTGTAAAACCTAACACAACACCAACATTTTTGCCTTGTAAACTATCAAAGCTATAAATATCTTTATTATCACTATGAACTAATATAGATTGTTGGGTGTTATAATAAGGGTCTGTAAAATTAACAAACTTCTTTCTCTCTTCATCTGCAGTCATACCCGCAATAATTATATCTATCTTTTTTGATTGTAAAGCAGGAAGAAGTCCGTCAAAGGCCATGTCTACAACTTCAATATCTTGCTTCATAATTTTAGCTATTTCATTGATTAAATCTATATCAAAACCAACAATATTGTCCCCATCTCTATATTCAAAAGGTTCAAATTCAGCATTAGTGCCTACATAAAGTTTATTTTCTTTTTGAGAACAGCTCATAAAAGCAATTAAAGATATTAAAAGTATTGATGTAATAATTATTATTTTTTTAAACATTTTTTATCTCCTAAAGTTTTTTTACATGTATTAAAGATACATAATATTAACATATATTTTTTATTAATAAAATGTGTTTTTTGATTATAATAATAGATATGCAAATAGGCTTAACGCCTGATTAATACTTGAAAGAAAGAGAGTATTTTTATATCAGAAAAATAGTTAATCATAAAATAACTCCGTAATTTAGAATCAATTATAATACAGCAAATAAAAAAGTCAAGTTATTTTAAAATACGAGATTTATATTTATCAAACAGAGTATTAGAAAAATCTGTATATTCTATTGCATCTTTAATGCCTTTTAAATTTACATTATATATATTTTTTGATTCTCTGTATGGTTTTATTGTCATAGTGCTGTGATTAATTAAATCTTGAAAAAAGTTAATAATCTCCTCTTCTTGAACTATACCAAATGAAGGGGAAACCGTATAAAGTATATCAAAATTATTTTTTTCTGAGCGAACTATTGGTTCTATTTCTGTTATTTGTTTATTGTCAAAATAATATGATATTACATCATCATCATTATTAATTTTATCATTATACCAAGTAATTGTGATGTTTAATTGTTCTTGTCTTGAAGCTATATATACTTCTAGCTTTTTATCAAGATTTAAAGACATTGTAACTGTTTTTTTATCTGTGCCGTCATATACAATGGTTTTTACCTTCCAATTATCATATTGCTTTGATGTAGCGATAGGGTATAGATTTAAAGCAAATAAAAATAATATAATCAACGTAATATTTTTTGTCATAATTTTTTATCCCAAAAATTAAAGTATACTATAATATACGAAATAAATTAAAAATAGTTTAACATATTATTTAATTATTATAGATAATAAATTTGCAACACTATTTATATATTTTTTTTATATTATATTAGATATTTACATATAGAATATTATTTTAGTAAAAGAGAATATATAAAAGGATAATATAAATGAGCAAAAAACTATTATTAATTATTGTGATAGTAACAATATTACTATTAAGCTGCAGCAATAAAAAAACAACAGGAGTAGAATACAGCTCTGCCTCATCATCTAATGAAACAAATACTAATGAAACTAATACAGAAATAAATAACAATAAAGAAGATATTATAAAACATAAAGGCACTTGGAATGGAAAACTAAAATCTGCTAACACTCTTGAATATTTAACTTGGAAATTTGTAATAAAAACAGATGCTTCTATAGATGTGTATATATCAGGCTCTGCTTATCCAGAACCTGTATTATCTTTTGAGAAAATCATTATACAAAAAGAAAACACTTTAGAGTTCACTGTAATTGATGATTATAATACTTCTTATAAAACTACAGCAACTTTTAATGATGATAATGTTACAGCTGATGTTGTTGTTGAAGTTAGTTTTACAGATGAAGAAAATCAAGCCCCTGCATATTATAGAGGTACTATGGTAAAAGAATAAATAAGAAATTAGATAAATATTTAAGTTTATAAAAATATAATAATTTTATTCTTGATAAAGCTTGATATTTAAATTATTTTTAAAGGCAGCAAATATTTTTATTTACTGCCTTTTTATCATTGATTAATTTTGTTCTATACTTTTTCTTTTATTCAATTCATCTAATATTTGTAAATATTTTTTCTCAGTTAAAGGATAGAAAGAAATAATTATAATAGAAGCTATGCATAATATAAAAGGAACGCCGCCTCTTAAGAATGCTATTCCATCTAAAGCAAATTGTGTTTGCTGTAAATCATTTGCTTTATATCCTACAAATGCTAATATTTGACCTGATATTAGTCCTGCTAAAGCCATACCCATTTTCTGTCCGAAACTATACATTGAGTATATTAGTCCTTCGGCTCTAAAACCAACTTTATACTCTGCATATTCTATTGTGTCTGGAAGCATAGACCAGCCTAAAGACCAAGTATATGAATTGAATATTCCTGAAATAACTATTATTACAAAATATAAAGGTATAGAATTTAAAGTTTTATAATTTATAAAAAATAATAGATTTAATAATCCAAACATGCTTAATGTAATTATTCCAGCCTTCTTTTTACCAAATAATTTTGTAACATAAGGGACAGTGAACATTCCTATAGCAGTAGATAAAGTTGTTAATGTCATAGCAGGAGTGATTAAATCTGCCCTTTGAACATTGTATTTGAAGAAATATATGTTAACACCAGCTATAACAAAACCGCATATTAATATAAGCATAAACACAATAGTAATTATTATCAAAGGAGGATTTAATAATATACTGCTGAACTCTTCTTTTAGAGAATGTTTCTTTTCTTCTTTTTTATTATTATCGATGTATACTCTTTCTTTTGTAGAGAAGAAACATATAGCAAACAATATTATAGAAACAACTCCCATAATAGCTGTAGTATATCTGTATCCTACAGTTTCATTTCCTTTACCAAATATATCTACTAAGTTCCAAACTTGTGCTACCACAACACCGCTTAATACAGCAAATATCATTCTCACAGTTGTTATTTTAGTTCTCTCTTCAGAATCATTACTCATAGCTGAAGTTAAAGCAGAATAAGGTAAATTTACCAAAGTATATGACATACCTAATCCTATATAAGTAATATAAGCATAAATTAATTTACCGCCTAAACTCATATTAGTAGGAACTACATAGCATAAAAAAGCAAATATAGCTAAAAATACAGAACCAAATAATATGTAAGGTCTAAACTTACCAAAACGTGTATTAGTCTTATCAACTATCATTCCCATAATAGGGTCATTAATGGCATCCCAAATCCTTGCCACTAAAAATAAAGTTGCAACAGAAGCAGCTGTAAGCCCTGCTATATCTGTATAATAGTACATTAGGTATGATGTAGCTGTTGAAAAAATTAAGTTGCAGGCTAAATCTCCAAAACCATAGCCTATCTTTTCTCCCAAACCAACTTTCATATTTGTATTCATAATATTATTCCTTATTATTAAATTTATATATATATTATTTTATATTACTTAGAGAAAAAAATTATTGATTCATAAGCTCTCAATTCTATTTCTGAACCATTAATTTTATTTTCTTTATAATTTGATAATATAATATTTTTTATATTATAGTTTAAGTTTATTTTTGCATTATCTTTAGAGAAATTATTTATCACTATTAATTGCTTGTCTTCATAATTTCTCTCATAAGCATATATATATTCATTATCAAATTTTATCTCTTTATAATCACCATAAACAATTATTTTATTATTTTTTCTTATATTAATTAATTCTTTATAATAATAAAAAATTGAATCTTTATCTTCTAATGCTTTTTTTACATTTATTTCTTTATAGTTAGGATTAACATTTATCCAAGGCTTATGCTTTGAAAATCCTGCAAACTCATCATCATTCCATTGCATAGGAGTTCTTGCATTATCACGGCTTGATATTCTAACACTGTCAAATATTTTTTTTATTTCTTCTTTATTATTAATATCTTTTGTTAATTTATAATACATGCTTTTGGTATCAACATCATTATAATCTTCAATATCATCAAAATATGCATTTGTCATTCCTATTTCTTCACCTTGATAAACAAAAGGAGTACCAGGAACTGTATGTATAATAGAAGCAAGCATCTTAGCAGATTCTACTCTATACTCTTTATCATTTCCATATAATGATACTTGCCTAGGTTTATCATGATTGCTTAAAAACTGAGCCCACCATCCGTCATCTTTTAAAGCTTCATACCATTCTTCTATTCTTTTTTTAAACATAGGTACATTCCAAGTATCAATTTCTATTTGAGGAAGAATGAAAGGTATTATCATATCAAATTCTTTTCTGCTTTGAAGTACATAATCCCTTGCAGTTTGAGGAGTGATGCATCCTATTTCACCAACAGTAGGAATACCATATTTACTAAATAATCTAATATTCATTTCATTTATAAATTTATGAGTGCCTGGAAGATTTGCTGTGATTTCAGCATCCATAACATATCCATCTTTATGAGTGACTGGTTTTGTGGAATCTGGAAAACCTTCCGGCTTTTCAAGATAGCTTATAGCGTCTATTCTAAATCCGTCAGTACCTCTTTTTATCCACCATTCTATCATAGAAAATATTTCTTCTTTTAATTTATCGCATTTCCAGTTTAAATCAGGCTGTTTTCTATGGAATAAATGCAAGTAGTATTGCTGTCTTTCTTCGCACCATTGCCAAGCACTTCCAGTAAAAAATGATTCCCAATTATTAGGTTCTTTTCCATTTTTTTTATCAGCCCATATATAATAATCACTTTTATCATTATCTCTTGATTTCTTTGATTCTATAAACCATTTATGTTCATCAGATGAATGATTGACTACTAAATCCATAATTACTTTGATATTTCTTTTTCTGCATTCTTCTACAATTTTATCAAAATCTTCCATTGTTCCAAATTCTTTCATAATGCTTTGATAATCAGATATATCATAACCGTTATCAGCATTAGGAGAACTGTATATTGGAGAAAACCATATTGCAGTTATACCTAATTCATGTAAATAATCTAATTTTTCTAATACTCCTTTTAAATCGCCTATACCATCTCCATTGGAGTCTTTAAAACTTCTTGGATAAATTTGATATATTACGGCTTCCCTAAACCATTCTTTAGACATAGAACATCCTTATCAATTTATTCATTTTTTTATATTTTGAAGTTGATCAAAATCAAACGTTTATAAGTATAGTAAAAAAAATAATATCAATCAAGTTTTTATTTATAAATATTTCATATTTTTAAAAAATTATTTATCTAATATGTTATATATTAGTAATTTAATAATATTTTTTTATTTATATTTGATAAATATATGCATATAATTAATTTTTTATGAACAATATAATAATGCAGTTCATTATAAATAGTTAAATTTATATAAAAAATTATTATAAAATTAAAAAATCATAAGCTTAAATATAAAAAAATTTTGTTTAACTATATGCATAAAAATTAATTGGGGTAATATTTTATGCATACTAAAATATATTCAGAAGCTCTCTACGGTATAGAAGGCATACCAATAACTATAGAAGTAAATATATCCGAAGGTTTGCCAAAGTTTGATGTGGTAGGGCTTCCAGACCAAGCGGTTAATGAGGCAAAGGAAAGAGTAATTGCAGCAATAAACAACAGTGACAGATTTTTCCCGCCTAAGAGAATAACTATAAATTTAGCTCCAGCGGATATAAAAAAAACAGGAAGCATGTATGATTTAGCTTTTGCTTTGGGAATACTTTCATCAAGTGCTCAGTTGTTTTTTTCTGATTTTATGAATAACACTATCATACTTGGTGAATTAGCATTAGACGGAAGTGTTAGAGAAGTAAAGGGAATATTTTCAATGCTTTTGAATGCCAAGGAGTTAGGAATAAAAAATGCTATTATACCTTTTAACAATATGGAAGAAGCTAACATTATTGAAGGACTTAATTTATATCCTGTAAAAACACTCAAAGAAGCAATGGATGTTTCTGAAGGTAAAAAAGAAGCTATAATATCCAAAGGTAATTTTAATTTCACATCAGACAATAATGAAGCGGTAGATTTTTCTGAAGTAAAGGGGCAGGAATATGCAAAGCGTGCTGCTATGATAGCTGCTGCTGGAGGGCACAATTTTATAATGATAGGCTCACCCGGATGCGGAAAAACTCTAATAGCAAAAAGAATACCTACAATACTTCCTCCGCTAACTTTTGAAGAGGCTATTGAAGTAACGAAAATATATTCTTCTTATGGGCTATTATCAAAAAATATGCCAATAGTAAAAAAACGCCCTTTTAGAATACCTCATCATACTTCTTCTCATGTGAGTTTAGTAGGAGGAGGGAGAAATATAAAAGCTGGTGAAATCACTTTGGCTCATAATGGAGTATTGTTTCTTGATGAGTTTGTAGAGTTTCAAAGTTCCGCACTTCAAACTTTAAGAGAGCCTATGGAAGAGAAAACGATTACAATAAGCAGAGCTAACGGGAGCATTTCTTTTCCTGCTAATTTTACTTTGGTTGCTGCTATGAACCCTTGTCCTTGCGGTTATTATGGTGACGAAAAACATATATGCCGATGTTCTGAAAATGAAAGAAAAAAATATATTGCAAAATTATCAGGTCCTATACTTGATAGAATAGATATATCAATAGAAGTACGCGGTATAGATTATGATAAAATGATTTCAAAAGCTGATGGAGAGACATCTTCTTCTATGCGTAAAATAGTTGATGAGGCAAGAAAAATACAAGAAAAACGCTTTAGAGAAAATGGACTTAAAATATTTTCAAACTCATCTATGGGTATAAGAGATATTGAAAAGTTTTGTATATTAGACAGTAAAGCTAAAAACATATTAAATATGGCTATGCAAAAATTTTCAATGAGTGCAAGAAGCTATAATAAAATATTAAAAGTATCAAGAACTATAGCAGATATAGAAAATAAAGAAGTAATAGAAACATCTCATATAACAGAAGCTTTGCAGTATAGATTTAATTTTAATTAAAAATCAGCTTAATAAAATTTTGAGTTTAAAATATGATTAAAAAAGTAGTTTATAATTAATAAATCTATTAACAAAATATCATTATTTAAATAAAAAGGTTCCATATAGAAATTATATGAAACCTTTTTAATTAATACATACAAATTTTAGTTTATTATGATGCCCATTTAGCTTTAGTAATAAATACAATTAATAAATCTTTATCAAATAATTTCTCTATTTCCTTATTAGGAATATAACCATTTTTTGCTTTTACATTAAATATTATACGTAAAGGACGTGTACTATCAGGATCCCCCCATACTGTAGTAATATCTTCTGGAAAATATATACCTATTTCGTCTAATTTTGGAGCTACTTCTTTTTTTAATTTTCTAATTAAGGCATTTACTGAAGCCTTTCCCTCTTTAGATGATGTTAATTTAGCAACATTGTTAACATATTGATAATCATACAATTTTTCAGCATCTACATTATAAAGCTCATCAAGATTTGTAATTTGAGAAAAATCCCAAGTTTCTCCTCCAACCTCAAATTTATCTAAAGATTTTAAAACATTTAAAATTTGCTCTTTAGTTATTGGAGTAGAATTATCTTCTTTAATTTTGTATGTAGTGTTGGAAAGAGTTTCTTCCTTTTCAGTAGATGTTACTTTATTACTACAAGAGATTGTAAATAGAGTTAATAAAGATATTGATAAAAATAGTTTAAATAATTTCCTGCTCATAAATATAGATATTCCTTAAATTGATTATAATTTATATTAATTTCGTATGTGAAATATATAACTAAAAAAAATATAATTTGTTAAAAAATATTTGAGATATTTAACATTATTAGTAGACAAAAAAATAATTATATATTGTTTTTTTTCAAATAAGCTATTACTTCTTCTACAAAGATTTTATCTCTAAAAGCAATATGTTCTAACAGCCAATCTTTTAAATATTTCAAAAACTTATTAGCAACAAAAGGCTGACCCTCTTCATATTTTCTAATTTGATTAACCAATTCCATACAGAAATTCTTATGCATAGCTTTATGATTTTCAGCATCAGAATAATTGATTAAATCCATAATCTTTTCTTCTGTTTTGAAATGGTACTGTGTATAATCAATACATTTTTTTACAGCCTTAATAAAAGCACCATTAGAATCATTAGCATTATTAATAGTACTTAAATAAAGTTCATTAATAATATTAACAAGTTCCTTATGCTGATTATCTATAATCTTATGCTTAGTTTCATATATAGGTCGCCACTTAATAAATAAATTACTCTCATTTAAAGCAACATCTATATCTTCAATATTAAGTTGGCTTAAATCAGCTTTTTCCATATCATTCATAATATCCTCCTAATTATTAAATAATTATAATATATATCTGCTAATATCCCTATTTTCTTCTATGTCTTTTACAGCATCTTTAACATTATCGGAAGTTATTTTTATAAATTCTCCGCTATGTTCATCTGCACTGAAAGAAATTTCTTCGAATACTTTTTCCATAATAGTATAAAGTCTTCTAGCGCCAATATTTTCAACATTAGTATTAATATTATAAGCCAAATCAGCTATTTTTTCTAAAGCCTCATCTTCAAACTCTATTGTAACTCCCTCAGTTTTAAGTAATTCCTGATATTGTTTAGTAATAGCATTCTTAGGATTAACAAGTATATCTTTAAAATCCTCTTTAGATAAAGCTTTTAATTCTACTCTAATAGGAAATCTTCCCTGCAATTCAGGTATTAAATCAGAAGGCTTATTAATATGAAAAGCACCAGCCGCTATAAAAAGTATGTGGTCGGTTTTTATAGGACCATATTTAGTATTAACAGTTGTCCCTTCAACTATAGGAAGCAAATCCCTCTGCACACCATGACGGGCAACATCAGCACTGTCTGTTTTGTTTCCGCTTGCTATCTTATCTATTTCATCTAAAAATATTATCCCCATATTCTCAGCCAAAGATAAAGCATCAGCAGTAACTTTCTCCATATCTATTAAACTTTCAGATGCTTCATTTATAAGATATTTCTTAGCCTCTTTTACTCTTAATTTTTTATTTTTTTTATTTTGAGGCATAATGCTTCCAACCATAGACTGAATCATGTCATTCTCTTCAAATCCCATTCCAGGTATTATGCCAAACATTCTGCCCTGATTAGATGATATTTTTATTTCAACATAGCTGTCATCAAAATCCCCATTAGCTATGCGTTTTTTTATTTGCTCTTTGGCATTATTTTTTTTCTCAGCCTCTTCAGCAGATATTATTTCATTATCTTCTTTTTTAACAGATGGAAGTAAAAGTTTAGCAAGTTTATCCAAAGCAATATCAGTAGCCTCTTTTTCAACCTCTTTCATCATAGAAGTTTTTAGCTCAAATATAGCTGCATTCACCAAATCCCTCACCATACTCTCAACATCTCTTCCCACATATCCAACTTCAGTATATTTAGTAGCTTCTACTTTTATAAAAGGAGCATTAACTAACTTAGCAAGCCTCCTCGCAATCTCAGTCTTACCAACTCCAGTAGGTCCTATCAAAATAATATTCTTAGGAGCAACTTCATCTTTTAACTCCTCAGGTAAATGACGTCTTCTATATCTATTTCTTAAAGCTATAGCCACAGAACGTTTAGCCTCAGTTTGACCTATTATATATTGGTCTAAAGCTTCAACAATTCTTCTTGGTGTAAGCTCACTTTCTAATTTCGCATCAAATGACATAATTTATTCTATTACCTCCAAAGAAATATTACTATTGGTATATATACATATTTGTGAAGCAATTTCTAAAGACTTTCTTGCTATTTCTTTAGCAGAAAGATTAGTATTCTCACTCAAAGCCATAGCAGCTGCCTTAGCATATTGTCCTCCGCTTCCAATAGCAAGTATATTATTTTCACTCTCTATCACATCGCCATTACCAGATAGAAGAAGCATTTTTTCTTTGCTAGCTACTATAATAAGCGCCTGTAAATTCCTAAGCATCTTATCAGTTCTCCACTCACGCGCAAGCTCCACAGCAGCACGCGTTAAATCTCCTGAAAACTCTTGAAGCCTCTTTTCAAACTTTTCAAACAAAGTAAAAGCATCGGCAGTAGAACCAGCAAAACCTGATATTACCTTACCCCCGTATAGTTTTCTTAATTTAACAGCATTAGGCTTCATCACTGTCTCGCCTAAAGTAACCTGACCGTCTCCAGCTATAGCAGTAACCCCATCTCTGCATACCGCACATATAGTAGTGCCTTTAAACATATACTATCCTTTTTTTAAATTCTATATATATTTTAATATATATTCTATTCTAATGCAAATTTTTTGTAATAATCTAACAATGATTAGTTAATACTTGTATTATAAATATACTCAAAGAAATAATTTTGTCAATTTATGTATTTTTGTAAATGTGTTATTTTTGTTAAAGTAGATATATTGAGTTTTTAAGTATATATCACCAAAGAATTATATTTAGTAATATGAGTATTTTTATTCAACTTTTTTGTTGTTCTTTTTCCCGCAGCAAAAAGAACCAAAAAGTGCAAGTACTATAGCTTTATATGTTTGAAATATCTATAAAGTAATAAATGTATATTTGTGTAAAAATTAAAATAAAAAATTCACTCTTCATCAACTATAGGTTTATCTATAATCTCTATAAACTTATTAACTTTATCAATTTTTCCGAAATAAGCCCCAACGAACGGTATAGAAATCTCTTGTTTACTATTTTCTAAAGAAATAACAAAAACATAATTGGAAGGCAAAGAATATAAATCCACTACTTTACCATAAAGCTTACCATCAGAATCTATTACATTATAGCCTATAATTTCAGCTTCATAAAAACTATCATCGTCTAAAGAAGGTAGATTCTCATAGTCAATATAAATATCCTTGCCTATTAAGGTTTTAGCATCATCAATATTATTTATTTCATCTAATTTGAAAACAAAAGCTTTATTTTTTTTCTTGATGTTTGTTATTTTATATTCTTGATTGTCTATATATATGTGTGTGTTGTTGTTTAAAACAGGAAGAGAGGTAAAATAACTTTTATCAAGAAAAGTACATTCTACCTCTCCATTTAAGCCATGCACACTAGTGATAGTTGAATAAAAAATTTTCAATTGTCAATAATCTCAAGCATAACACGTTTACCGCTTTTCATAGAAGCAGCAAAAAGAATAGTTCGTAAAGCATGAGCTATACGACCTCTTTTACCTATTATCTTACCTATGTCGCTTTGATTAACCTTTAGTTCGAGAATAGTACTTTTTTCACCTTCAATCACTTTAACACTAACCCCATCAGGCTCATCAACTAGCTTTTTAGCTAAGTACTCAATAAGCTCTTTTTCTTCCGTCATAGCACACTCCTTTTATTATAATATATATTAAGCCTCAGTGTTACTTTCTTCTGTTGTTACCTCTGGCTTAGCTTGTGTACGATTCTTACGTCTCTTTTCAGGATTTTTTAATGCTCTTTTTTGTTTCCTGTCAAGCGGTGCTCCTTTATCTTTTTCCATTAATCCTTCTTTTACGAGAATACTCTTAACTGCATAAGTAGGCTGTGCACCATTAGAGAGCCATTTCTTTATGTTCTCTAAATCTAATTTGTATAGAACATCTTTAGCCTTAGGATTAAACCAGCCCAACTCCTCTATAAAACGACCATCACGCGGAAAACGAGAATCTGTTGCCACTACACGATAATGAGGTTCATGTTTGCGACCTATACGTTTTAATCTTAATTTTACCACCTTTCTTTCCTCCAAATTATTATTACATTAATTTATTTAAATCTTCTATAGACATACCTATGCCCTCTAGGGATTTTGCCAATTTATTCATCTTTTTAGTACTTCCCATCATATTCTTCATCATTATAAATTGCTTTATTAGCTGATTTACATCATAAATACTTTGACCGCTTCCATTAGCTATACGCATCTTTCTTGAATTGTTCAAAGGGAACAAAGCAAGGCGTTCTTTTTTAGTCATTGATTGTATGATGGCTTTATATTTTACAAACTTCTGCTCTTCTCTGCTTATTAATTCATTATCCACATTAGCCATTCCTGGTATCATAGAAGTCATTTTAGATATACCGCCCATTTTTGTTGTAGCATCTATCTGTTTCAAAAAGTCATTATAATCAAAATTGTTTTCTATAACTTTTTGAAGCATTTCTTGAGCTTCTTTCTCACTTATAGCAGCACGAGCTTTCTCAACAAGTTTTACTATATCACCCATTCCAAGTATTTGACCTGCAACTCTTTTTGCATCAAATACATCTATATCTTCGAGATGCTCACCAGTACCTATGAATTTAACTGAAGAACCTGTTGCATAACGAAGTGATAAAGCAGCACCGCCTCTAACACCAGAATCGAACTTAGTAAGTATTACACCATTTATGCCAATATTGCTTTGAAAGCTCTTAGCAACATCAAATACACTCTGACCTGCTGTAGAATCCACAACAAGTAATTTTTCTGTAACATCAACAGAATTAACAACTCTTCTAAGTTCAAGCATCATATCTTCATCTATCTCTAAACGACCAGCAGTATCTACAATAATCATATTGTACTGCTCTTTTTTAGCGATAGACATAGCTCTTTTTAATATTTTATAAGGCTTTTTCTCTTTTGTATCTATATGACAAGGAACACCAACCTCTTTAGCCAATACAGCTAATTGCTCCATAGCGGCAGGTCTGTGCACGTCAAGACCAACAAGGAAAACTCTTCTTTTATCTTTATAATATTTAGCTAATTTAGCAGAAGTAGTAGTTTTACCTGAACCTTGCAAACCGAATAAAAGTGTAACGGTTGTTTTTTCTACTGGTTCTAATTTAAGACCGCTTTCACCTTCGCCTATCATAGAGACCAATGTATCATGTACATCGGCTATGAATTGATTAGCAGGGTCTACGTTTTCTAATTTTTCTTTGCCTATAGCTCTTCTTTTTGCTTCTTCTAAGAATTTATCGGCTGCTTCTAAAGATACATCTGCTGATAGTAAAGCTTCTTTAATGCCTATAAGGGTATCTTCTATATCTTTTTCAGATAAGACTTTTTTATCGCGTAATTTGGAGAATACGTTAGATATAGATTTTGTTAAATTATCAAACATTTAAAAACACCAATAAATCAATAATCCGTGCTTGACTATTCTAAATTAAAAACATAAAAAAGTCAATGATTTTTAGATAAATTCATATAAACTGCTATTGCTTGGAATATTTTTTTTATTTTTCATAAATATTATCTAACATATTAAACAATTTTTGTGTAAAAATGAAAATTATATGTATATTATATATATAAAAAATTAAATAAAAAAGTCGATACTGATGCTATATTATGAAAAATATATTACAACTAACTCTTTTTTTAATGATAATTATCAGCTGTAAACTCCAAAATATTACAGGAACAGGCGTAAATAAAAAATTTGTAGGAACTTGGATAGGAACTATAGAGGAAAATAATGCAGACTATCCCAGCGTGCCAATACCGCAGCAAGTGCAAGATGATACAGAAGAAACAACAGGTAAAAGAGAAATAATTGTAACTATTAATGAAGATGGTTCAATCATTATAGATAATGATTCTATACCTTCATCAAGCATATATGAAGATATAAAAAATAATATATATTATTATACAATATCCTATATTATCACAGCTAAAGAAGCAAATTCTACTACTATATTTAATTATATGATTATATTCGAAGATAATACAACCGCTACAATAGAAGGTGTAACCATAATTACATTAGATGAAAAACAGCAAAGGATAAAAGTCCCTCAAACTGCATTAAATAAGCAAACAAATTAGTTTATATAAATTATATAACAATACAAAATAATTTTTGTTAAAATTATATTGTAATTTATTAATTGAATTATTTTACTATAACTTTTTAAAAAAAATTCATTATATATGATGCTGTAGTACATATAAAACATTTACCAAAAAACTTTATAAAAAAAAATCCGAAATTAATATTATTAAATGAAAATTTATCTTCATATCAATTTACATTTATGAAAATTTTGTTATAATTTAGTGTGAAAATTTATGCAAACAAATTAGTTAGGAAAAAAAATGAATAATAGAATATTTATAATATTTGGAATAATTATATTTTCTTTTTCAAATCTATTTTCTCAAAACCTCTATACAACTAAAGATATAATATTTAATTTAGATAACTCAGCTGTAAAAAGAGCAACAGCCGGTCAAATATTTTCGTATTCTGATAAACTAATGGCTAAAGATATATTTGATTTAGATAGAACTTTATTTTCAGGAATGTATGCCCCTAGTTTTAAAAACGGAATGCAAAATACAGCTCAATTATACTTCGGTATACCAATAAAAGATAATGAAATGTATTTTGGTATAGGCGGAGCTTTTTCAATAGACTCTCAATCTATGGAATATAATAGAGAATATATACCTGTAGCTAATAGAGTAATACTTGGTAAAGAAAAAAACTTGGATACTTCTTTTGCATTTAGACCAGTTTTTAAAATTAATGATATGATATCTATACATTATTTATTAGCTAAATCTGGAGGATATTATATTAATCAGGGATATACTTATTATCATCAAACTAATGCTAATAATTATGCTAATCTTACAAATAATATTACAAACTCTCAATGGTATAATGAAATAGCTGTTGCAATTAATTTTGATAATGATATGAAATTAAATTTACCTATAGCTGTAGCAGTAAATAATTACTCGCAGAATTATATAACAAATAATAGCGTAAAAGATATATTAAATGACCAATATATAAATACATCAACAAATTCTTTTGATAATTCTGTGAGATTATTATTCTATCCAGAGTTTATGATGCCTTTAGTAGCAGGACCTTTGCAAAAATTAACTTTTAATCTTGGATTGGAATTTGACCTTTATAAAGATAATCAAAATAGTTTTGTTTTAAACTCAACAAACATATCTCCTAATGAAATAGATAAAGTAATAAACGGAAGTTTAGCTAAAAGCAATCAAACTTATAATCTTAATATGAGTGTTGATATTAGTGCTGCGCCTACTTTGGAATGGAATATAATAGACAGAGTGATAAAATTGACAACTGAGCCTAGAATAGGTTTAAGACTAGACATAACTAATTTGGGTACAACTTATGTAATGTCTAATACTTATGATAATGTTAATAATACAATAGATGAAGGTAATTTAATAGCAACAGGCGATATTCTTCATAATGCAATGACTATTAAACCATATTTAGAAATACCGGTTGGTACTACAATAAAGCCTTTAGAGTGGTTTGAAATTCGAGGCGGAATAAAATATGGATTAGATATGAATATATATTCTTTATACAGAGAAACAGCTCAAAAAGAAGTTATAGAAACTCTTGAGATAGATTTTGTATCAAAATTAGGACTTTATGCTGGTCTTGGATTTTCTTGGAAAGACAGATTATTCTTTGATTTATTCTTAGATTTAGCTGTAACAAGCAAAGAAGAATCTATATGGGTTAATGGTGTAGGACTTCAATTATCTTACGCATTTACTAAATTTGATTATTTACAAAGGGAAGATCCGCCTATATATTCATATACAAATGGCGATATGAATACTACTACTACTAACACTAATGATTTATTATAATAAGAGGATTAATGAAATATACAATTAGTTTAACTGGCGCTACTGGCAATATGGGGCTTGAAACATTAAGGCAATTAATGGAGATAGAAGATATTGAACTTGTAAAAGTGCTTGTAAGAAAAGAAAGCAAAAAAGCAGGTGAAAAATTTAAAAAAGAGTATGGTAAAAGAGTAGAAATAGTTACAGGTTATTTATATAATAAAGAAGACTGCGAGAAGCTAATAAAAGACAGCCATTATGTGCTTAATCTTGCAGCAGTTATTCCTCCAAACTCAGACAAATATCCCAAACTTGCCCATCTTACAAATTTTATAGGTGTTAAAAATATTGTTGATATATTAGAAGAAATGCCTAAAGATAAATGTCCTAAACTTGTTCATATATCAACGGTTGCTCTTTATGGTAATAGAAACGAAAAACACCCTTGGGGAAGAGTGGGAGACCCATTGCTTATAAGTCCTTATGATGCTTATTCTTTTTCTAAGCTAAAAGGAGAAAGATATGTTCTTGATTCATCATTAGAAAATAGGGCTATAATAAGACAAACTGCTATGCTTCATAATAGAATGCTTACTGATAATATGAGCGATGGACTAATGTTTCATACTTGTTATAATGCACCGCTTGAATGGGCTACTGCAAGAGACAGCGGGCTTTTAATGAAAAGAATAATTGAAGAAGATATAAAAGGCAATTTAGATGATTATTTTTGGAAGGGTTGTTTTAATTTAGGAAGCAAGGCAGAAAATAGGCTTATTGGTTATGATACATTTAATGACGGATTCAAACTAATTGGAGGCTCTACCAAAAAATACATGAAGCCTAATTGGAATGCCATAAGAAATTTTCATGGCCTTTGGTATTATGACGGAAAAAAGCTTGAAGAATTATTTTCATATCAAAAAGAGTCTGTTACTGATTATTGGAATGAAATAGGTCGTACTCATTGGTATTATGCTTTAGGTAAAATAGTGCCCCCTTCTTTAATATCATTTTTTGCTATACAGAGACTTTTGTCTCACCCTAATTCACCAACATATTGGCGTAAAAATAATGAAGACGGAAAAATAATTGCATATTTTGGAAGTTTAGAAAACTTTGATAATTTGCCTAAAAAGTGGGAATATTTTAATTTGCTTTTTGAAAATAAAGATTCTGAAGGAAATTATATAGATTATAAGGCTTTGCTTGATATAAAAAATGCTAAGCTTCTTAATCATGGTTATGATGAAACTAAAAAAGATAGTGAAATAGATTTGGAAGACCTTAAAAAAGCTGCAGAGTTTAGAGGCGGTAAACTTTTAAGCAATAGTATGACTAAAGGAGATTTATACACAAAGTTAAAATGGTCTTGTGCTGAGGGTCATGAATTTGAGGCTTCTCCATTTACCGTTATAAAAGCAGGTCATTGGTGTGAAGAATGTATGCCAGACTACACTTGGAACTTTGATATACTTGCTAAGAAAAATCCTTACTTCGCTCAAGTTTGGTATGATTCGCATGATGAAGATGAAAATATGGTCTATTATTTTGATGAAAATTTTAAGGCTCATTACAAAAAAGTTTAATATAAATTATAGAGATAATTAGTGTAAACATACATATCATTAGAGTTTTCTATTATAACAAATTCAACTCTTCTATTTTTCTGAGCGTCTCCATAATCTATTAAGTTTTGCAATCCTATGGATTTAATTTTATCATTATCATTTACTAATAAATCTTCTACTGCCAATGAGCGCAAATATGATAAATCAAATTCATTATTATATCTATCATACAAATATAATATATTATTTGTAGGACTTAAATTGTACACAGTATTTTTATTCATATATCTAACTTCGCTGGAATCAATATGACCTTCTATGTATATATTAATGATATTTGTAGATTTTAATATTAAAGATAAATAATCTAAAGTTTCGGCATATTTATTTGTATTTACAATACTGCTGTTAGAATCAAAAAATATAGGTTCTTTTAATATTAACAGTTTTCCTCTTTCAGTATTTTGAACATAATAGACATTATTATTAGATATCACATTATTTGTAATATTTACATGTTGTCCATTATTTGTATAATTTATATTATTTAAATTTTTATCATCAGAAGCGTTTGATATAATAACGGCACTTTGGCAGCCTATAAAGAATAAAGATAGTAATATAAAAACTCTCATTATTATATAATTAATTTTATCTACTTATTATTTTAAACTCTATTTAAATATCGGATAATTATTTATAAAATCTAATGTTCATATAATTTTTTCTAAAGTTGTATGCTATATTTTAAGTATGCAATTTGAATATTTTTATTTAAAATATTTTGTTTTATTTACGATATTAAAACATATATATAAAATTAGTAAAGTATTATTTATGAATGAAAATATTTTAGTCATAGAACATAGAGCAGAGCTATTAGAAAAAATAGTTGATATATTAAAAGAAAGGCATTATAACCCAATATCAACAAAATCACGTTCGCAAGCTATTAATATATCTAATGAAACATCTCTTGACTTAATCATTATTGATGCTGATATAGGAGATTCTCAAGGGCTTCAGCTTTTAGATACTTTTAAAAGCCAAGAAAATACTAAGGGAATACCTGTAATATTATTAAGCACCCCGTATAAAAAAATAGAGTTTATAGAAGAGGCTATATCCTTAGACATTGATGGTCTTATATTTACTCCTTTTGATGAAATGGAGTTTATAGTTAATGTACATAATGCAATGAAAGAAAAGAAAATGTATATAGAACATCAAAAAACTCTGAAGCAAATAGATTATCTGCAAAATGCACTAAATAATATGACGGAAACTTCAAATAAAAATTACCAGTCTTATAAAGAATCACAAAAAAAATATGAAGAGATACTAAATATTGATTTGGAAACAGGCTTTTATAATAAAAAAGAATTTTTAATTCAATTTAAAAAATTACTCGCAGAAACTGTAAGACATGAGGAAACTATAATATTAGCTTCTTTTTCAATAGATGGAATAGATGACATTATATCAGAATTTGGTATAATGGCAGGAGAAGAAATAATATTACAATTTTCTAAAGTATTAATTAATGCCACCAGAGAAGAAGATATCATAGCCAGGTATGATACAAATTTATTTATAGTTGCATTCAAGAGAATGGATATAAGGCTATATGAAGAAAAAATAGAACAAATAAAAGAATTAGTTAATAAAAATGAAATTATGTATAATGAAATAGTTATAAAATATACTGTATCTGCTGGAATAGCATATACTGCATACAAAGAAAACTATCATTTTGATAATCTTGATAAGGAAATAGCTCCTTCGCTTCTTGCTTTACATAATGCAAAGAGAAGAGGCTTTGCTAAAGTGTATATTCACCCTACTGTTATTAGAAGATAATTAATAATAATGAGGATACTTATATGGTAATTGAACTTGATAAAACAAATGCTGATAGTGTAGAATATGCTGTAGAAGAGGCGGCTAAAGTTATAAATAACGGCGGTGTTGTGATATCTCCAACTGATACTGTTTATGGAATGTTAGCTGATGCTTTTAATGTTGATGCTATTAATAGAATATATTCAATAAAAGAGAGAGAAAGAGAAAAACCTTTGCTTATACTTCTAAAAGATTCTAAATTTATTGATATATTATGTGAAGGAAATATACCTGATATAGTAAAAGCAAAAATACCGGGTGAACTTACTTTTATTATGCCACTAAAAAAAATTATAAAAAAAGATTTTCTATATCTAAAAGATACAGTAGCTATTAGAATACCTAAAGATGATTATATGAAAAAACTTTTGCAATTAACTCCTCCTTTAGTAGCACCCTCAGCTAATCCTACTGGTTATGGTGTTATATATGACGGGAATAAACTCGTGGAGCTTTATAAAGATAAAGTAGACCTTATAGTTAATTGCGGTACTATTGAAAAAAAACTCCCTTCAACTTTATATGATTGCATTAATAATAAAGTGCTTCGTCAGGGAAGCGTTTATTTATAATATAAAATATGAATTTATATAAAAAATAAATTTATATAATCCCCCTATTGAAATATATTAAAAATAATATATCATTTTTCAAATTTAAAAAATATTAAAATATTAGTCTTGAAATATATTTTTAAATAATATATATTAATTAGTAATTATTCTCAATAAGAACTTTTAAGGAGGTCAAAAATTGAGTTGGATAGGTGCTATTATATTATTAAGTGTACTTGTATTTGTACATGAAATGGGACATTTACTTGCTGGTTTAGCTGTTGGAATAAAGGCAGAAGCTTTTTCAATAGGATTTGGACCTATAATATTTAGAAAAACTATAAAAGGAATAGATTTTAGATTATCAATAATACCATTTGGAGGATACTGTAAGTTTAAGGGAGAGATGTCAGAAGATGGAAAAGTAGAAGATGATGATTTTATAAGTATGTCTCCTTTAAAGAGAATTATAGTATATTTTGCAGGTCCGTTTTTTAACTATTTATTTGCTTTTTTACTTCTTGTTATATTAGTATCAATACCTTCTACAGTGGATTTATATTCTCCAACTATAAGCGTATTTAAAGATGCTAAATATATGCATGCAAAATCTGGAAATACATTAGCTTATGAATATGGAATGAGAAGCGGAGATACTATTACAGCGGTAAATGGAGTTAAAGTTAATTATGACAACGATGTATTAAAACTTATAAATGAAGAAGCTATACAAAAAAATGCAAATAATATTAACTTTACATTAAATAGAAAATCTAAAGAAAGCGGAAATATAGAAACAGTAAATGTATCTATACCATCTGTAGAAATATTAAAGGCATTAAGCGGCGAGAAGGCATTAGGTTTTTATTTTGGCGGTGATTTGATTATAAAAAATGTAGTTAGAGATTCTGCTGCGGAAGAAGCTGGACTTCAAGCTGGAGATAGAATATTAGCTGTAAATGATATAAAAGCAGATAATATAGCAGATTTCAGACCTCTTATAATGGATAATGCTTTAAATAAAATTACAATTACTGTTTTAAGAGATGGAGAAGAGATAACAAGAGAAGCCATGCCGAAACCTGTTGAATCAAAAAATGGTACTTATGGAAGTTTAGGTATAGAGTTTATGAGTACTCCTATAAAAGTTGAAAAAATAGAAGGCACAGCTTTTCCAAAATCTATACCTGAGGCTTTTAAAGAAACTGGAAAATATATTGTTTCTTATGTAAATGGATTAAAGCTTTTATTTACAGGTAAGTTGTCAGTAAGAGAAAATTTGGGCGGGCCTGTAAGAATAATACAGCTTTCTTCTCAGGTAATATCTGTTAGTGTTGATAGAATTAGAACTATATTATCTTTTACTGCTACAATAAGTTTGATACTATTTTTAATGAATCTTCTTCCTCTTCCTGTTGTAGATGGTGGTATGATAGTATTTTCTTTTATAGAGCTTATAATGAGAAGACCTATAGATAGAAAAGTGCTTACAAAAATACAAGCTTTTGGGGCAGCATTTTTAATAACGCTTGCTATATTTATAACAATAAACGACATCACTCAAATATTTAAATAAATGAAGGTTTTAATATAAATAAAAGAGACTCTAAAAAATTAGGGTCTCTTTTTTTATTATTAAAGAATTATAAAGCTTAAGAAATTTATATAAAATTAAGAAGTAATGTAAAATATTTATAAGCTTGCTCAATGATAAATATCTATTTATTTTAATACTTACATTAAAAATCTGTATATAATTTTACTAAAATATTAACATAAAATTTTTATAAAACTTAAAAATATATAAAATTATTCGGATAATCTATTAAAAAACAGCAAATAAATATACTTGCAATTATGAAATGCTTGTAATATAAAAAAATTCTTTAATACAATTAATATATTTATTTGCTGCTATCTTTGACATTATTGGAAGAAACTTGTTTTCCATAAAGTTATTAAATTTTTCCTTCATAATATTAAATTTCCTTAGAAAATTATATTTTTAATTATTTTCCATCTCTTTTTCATAAATAGTTAAAAAAGGCTTGTAAATAAAATAATCCAATACTATTAATCCAATGATTAATAATGGTGCTACAAAATTCAAATTAGTAGATATAAAAGCACCCAGAAAAGAAGGTGTGGTCCAAGGAACTAATGCTACTATTCTAGATACTAAATTAAACTGCAAAAATAAATAACTTATAATAACATTTACTATAGGAGTAAGTACAAAAGGAATCAAGAAAATAGGGTTCATTACTATAGGAGTACCGAATATTATAGGTTCATTTATATTAAATATACCGGGTATAATAGATAATTTACCCATAGATTTTAGATGTGCATTTTTGCTCATAATCATAGCTATACATAAACCTAAAGTAGCACCAGAACCGCCTATATATACATAATTACTCATAAAATCTCCTGCAAATACAGTGGGTATACTTTCTCCTGCCGCAAGTGCCGCCTGATTTAAAGCTATATTTGTAAAAGCTATAGGCTGCAATACAACATTAGCTATGCTTGAACCATGTATACCGCAGAACCATAATATATGCACGAAAAATATTACCAAAATTAAATATATTAAACTATCAGATTTACTTAATATAGGCTGAAGTATGCTCATTATTAGCTCTGGTGTCATAATATTCATAGTTTTTTGTATTATTACATTTGCAGATTGAAATATTAAAGATATAACAGCCACAGGTATTAGAATCTCAAAAGATTTAGCTATAGCAGGAGGTACAGAATCTGGGAGTTTTATAGTTATTTTTTTTGTTATTAAAAATCTGGATATTTCAACCGAAAGTATTGCCGCTATAATAGCCACAAAAAGCCCTTTAGCGTCCATATATCTTGCATCTAGTACCGTTACATTTGTATTTTCAGAAACATAAAGCAAAGCACTTGCCGCACTTGTTACAGTAACAGCCAATGATTTAGCAGATAATAAAAGAAAAGCATATAATGCAAGAAAACCATTTGTTAATTGGTCAAACTGATAATATCCTGCCAAAGAATACCCAATTCCAAAAGCTACAAATATAGATAATATTCCCATACTTACATTAAAAATTTGTATATAATCAGCAGAAAATGCTTTAGCAAAATCTTCATAAGGTTTGAAATACATAAAATTATTTGGGTCAGAAAATGGCAAATTAAATATAAGAAGTGCAAATGAACCAACTATAATAAACGGCGTTGCTACTAAAAAACCATCTTTAATACAGTTAAGATATCTGTTTGTAGCTATTTTGTTCATTATAGGAAGGAATTTATTTTCCATAAATGTATTAAATTTTTCTTTCATAAGTTTTCTCCTAACTAATTATGTTTTATTTATTTTTAATTTTTTTATATGAATATTCAAAAATGGTTTATATATTAGATAATCTATTACAAACAAACAAATAATAAGAATAGGGGCTTTTATATTAAAATTAGTAGATACAAATGAGTTTAAAATAGACGGAGTAGGCCAAGGTACAGCAGCAACTATCTTAGTTATTATATTTAATTTAAAAGCAAAATATGTAATTACAGCATTAATAATTGGAGTCATAATAAATGGAATAAAGAAAGTATTATTCATAACAATAGGAGTGCCGAATAATATAGGTTCATTAATATTAAATATTCCAGGGACTATGCTTGTTTTTCCTATCGATTTTATTTCTGGATTTTTACACATAAGCATAGCTATGCATAAACCTAAAGTAGCTCCTGCACCTCCTATATATATAAATCCATTCATAAACTCACCTGCAAAAATTCTATTTAAATTTTCCCCGTTAATAATAGCATATTGATTAATACTTAAATTAATTAATACAGCAGGGTTTATTATAACACTTCCTACATTAGAGCCATGTATACTGCCGCAGAACCATAATATATGAACTAATAACAATATAAAAATTATTAGTATTAAACTATCTGAAATTGCTGTTAAATATTCAAAAAGTTTTAGGAAATAACTTGCGATAGTATTATTAAAATATTTTTCTGTAATTACATTAATAAGAATACATAATACAGAAACTATAAAAAATGGGATTATTGTTTCTACAGTTTTTGCTATAGCACTTGGTATTATTTCTGGGAATCTAATATTTATTTTTACTACTAATCTGTATATTTCAACGCATACTATAGCACAAACTATTGCGAGTATTATTCCTTTAGCATTTAAATATCTTGCATCAATAACATTTATTTGTAATTGTTTTTTTAAGTCTAATAATTCTGATGCTACATTAATTGCTGATATTGATAAAGTTTTTGCTGATAACAATATAAATGCATATACTGACAAAAAAGAGTTTGCTAATTTACCCAAATTATAATGTTCTGCAAGAGCGTATGCTGTAGAATATGATAAAAATATAGATACAATTCCTATACTTGAATTGAATATTGCTATATAATATTTATGAAAATACTGGGTAAAATCTTGATATTGCTTTATATATAAAGTACTATCAGGATTTGAAAATGGTAAATTAAAAATTAGTATAAATATGGAGCATGTTATAATAAGCGGAGAGAGCGCATAAAAGCCTAAATTAATAGAATTGATATATTTATTTGATGCAAATTTTGACATGATTGGTGCTAATTTATTTTCTATAAATGCATTAATTTTTTCATTATTACTCATTTTCATTACCCTTTTTATATGATTATAAAATTATTTATAGACTTATATAAAAAAACATTGTTAATGATTATTTTTTGCATCATTAACAATGTTTTATAATTTCTTCAGTTTTCAGCTATTTCTTTTTTTTCTAATTCTTTTATATACATATTTAAAAATGGTTTATATATAAAATAATCCAGTACTACCAATCCTAACACCAAAACAGGTGCTAAGAAATTTAAATTGGTTGCTATGAATGCAGCTAATGGCGAAGGAGTTGTCCAAGGAACAAGTGCAACTATTCTTGAAATAATATTAAGCTCCATTAATATATATGATATTACTGCATTTATTATCGGAGTTAATACAAAAGGTATAGCAAATAAAGGGTTCATTACTATAGGTATACCAAATATTATAGGTTCATTAATATTAAAAATACCAGGAACAATTGCTAATTTTCCAATAGCTTTTACTTGAGCATTTTTAGACATAAGCATAGCTATACATAGACCTAAAGTAGCTCCAGAACCTCCAGTATATGCAAAGAATGCCATCCATTCTCCAGCAAATATTTTAGGTATTTGTTCGCCTGCAGTAAGAGCAGCTTGGTTTAATGATAAGTTTAGTGAAGTAGTAAGCCCCATTATAGGACCAACAATATTTGGACCATGTATACCGCAAAACCATAAAACGTGAATTAATAGTAAGAATATAATTATAGCAGGCAAACCATCTGCCATATTAAGAAGCGGCTGAATGAAAGTTAATAATAAATCTGGTATCATTACATGTAACTTGTTTTGTATTATGATATTTACTATCTGAAATAATATAGATATAACAGCTACAGGTATTAAAATTTCAAAAGATTTAGCTATAGCCGGAGGAACAGAATCAGGCAGTTTTATCATAAGATTTTTATTTATTAAGAATCTTGATATTTCTACTGTTAATAAACCGCATATAATTGCTATGAACAATCCTTTAGCATCTAAATATCTTGCATCCAATATGGCAATATTTGTGTTTTCTGCAACATGTAATAATGAAGCAGCACTTCCTATCATAGTAGCGGTTATAGATTTAGCGGATAGTAGTAAAAATGCATATAAAGAGACAAAACCTGATGTAGGTTTATCCATATTATAATGACCTGCAAATGAATAGCCTATACCAAAGGCCCCAAATAAAGCCATCATTCCCATGGTACAATTATATATTTGTATAAACTCTGTTTGAAATCTTTTTACAAAAATGCTATAAGGTTCAAAATATAGGAAATTATTAGGGTCTTGAAGCGGTAAATTAAAAAGCAGCAAAACAAATGAACCTACTATAATAAAAGGAGTCGTGAATACAAAACCATCTTTAATAGCAACTAAGTATTTATTTGAGGCTATTTGCACCATTTTTGGCAGAAATTTATTTTCCATAAAATCTGCGGCTTTTTCTTTGAAAGTCATAAAAAATCTCCTTATACCAATAAATTTTCTTAAAATAATATTATTGTTACTATAAGGAACCAGTATAGAAATAATTTTAAAGCAAGTCAATTAAACTCTTATTAATTAATTACCAGATTAATGTGGAAAAAATCTTGTTTGAGTTTTTATCTTTTTCATATTATTTTTATATTAGTTTTTAACAAATTAAGGAGTCGTTTATGCCATTTAAAAAAGGTTTTTTATGGGGGGGAGCTACCGCAGCAAACCAGTGTGAAGGCGGATTTGATAAGGGCGGAAGAGGTTTGGCTAATGTTGATGTTGCTCCTCATGGTAAGGATAGAACTGCTGTTATTAGCGGTAAAATGAAAATGTTTGATTTTGATAAGGAGCATTATTATCCTTCAAAAGATGCTATTGAGATGTATACTCATTATAAAGAAGATATAAAATTATTTGCTGAGATGGGATTTAGTGTTTATCGTATGTCTATTGCTTGGAGCAGAATATTCCCTAAAGGTGATGAAGATAAACCTAATGAAGAAGGTTTAAAATTTTATGAAGATGTATTTAAAGAGTGCTTAAAATACAATATAAAGCCTTTAGTTACTATTACACATTTTGATTGTCCTATGCATTTAATTACAAAATATGGCGGTTGGAAAAATAGAATAATGATAAAATTCTATGAAAATCTTTGTAACGCTATATTTAATAGATATAAAGGTTTAGTTGAATATTGGCTTACATTCAATGAAATAAATATGATTTTGCATTTACCTTTTATGGGAGCCGGACTTTATTTTGAAGATGGTGAAAATGAAGAAGAAGTAAAATATCAAGCGGCGCATCATGAATTGGTGGCAAGTGCATTGGCTACAAAAATAGCTCATGAGGTAGACCCAAACAATAAAGTAGGCTGTATGCTTGCTGCTGGTACTTGCTATCCTTATTCTTCTAGACCTGAAGATGTATTAGCTGCTCAGCAGAAAAATAATGAATCATATTTCTTTGTTGATGTGCAGTCAAGAGGAAAATATCCTAATTATGCTTTGAAAAAATTTGAAAGAGAAAAATTAAATATTAAAATGGAAAAAGAAGATTTAGAGTTGTTAGCTAAATATACTGTTGATTTTATTTCTTTCTCTTATTATACAACAAGATGTGTTACTGTGGATAAAACTGTACATGTAGAAACAAAAGATGCTTTAGAAAAAGATATTAAAAACCCAGCATTAAAACAAACCGAATGGGGATGGACTGTTGATCCGCTTGGAATAAGAGTTACTTTAAATGATATTTATGACAGATATCAAAAACCTATGTTTATAGTAGAAAATGGACTCGGTGCACATGACAAGCCTGATGAAAATGGTTATGTAGAAGATGATTACAGAATAGATTATTTAAGAGAGCATATCAAAAATATGAAAGATGCTGTTGAAATTGATGGTGTTGATTTGATAGGGTACACTACTTGGGGACCTATTGATTTAGTTTCTGCTGGTACTGGCGAAATGTCTAAGAGATATGGTTTTATATATGTAGACAGAGATGATTTTGGTAATGGTACTTTAAAAAGAAGCAAGAAAAAATCATTCTACTGGTATAAAAAAGTTATAGATAGTAATGGGGAAAATTTAGAATAGAGGTATTTTTTATTTTATTGTTAAGGCTTTTAGTGATTTCTCCGCTAAAAGCCTTTATTTTTATTAACTAAATTTATTAACAATGTTAATTATGTAAAATATTTAATTTTACCACTTACTCATATCCATTTGTTTAGTAAGTTTAGCAACCACTGCAGTTCCGCATAAATCTCCAGATATGTTAAGAGCAGTTCTTCCCATATCAAGTATAGCATCTATTCCGAGTATCATACCGTAAGCAGCAGCAACATTTACATTAGAATTAATATCAAGCCCAATAGAATTAAGCACCATAAGAAGCATAATAGAACCAGCTCCAGGAACACCAGCGGTACCAACAGCAGCAAGCACAGATACTATTACAACAGTTAACTGAGCATTAAAATCTAATGGATTACCAGTAGCATTTGAGATAAATATAGCACATATACCTAAATATATAGCAGTACCATTCATATTGATAGTAGCACCAAGAGGTAAAGTAAAACTATAGATACCCTGATTAATACCCATTTTCTCATCGGCTACTTTCATAGATATAGGTAATGTACCTCCGGAAGAGCGTGTAACAAATGCAGTGAATAATGGTTCAAAAATCTTTACCAAGAATTTCTTAGGGTTAATTCCAAATATAAGATTTATTAAACTATAAACAATTACAAGCTGAATAGCAAAAGCAATATATATAGTATATGTAACTTTTAATAATGATTTAAAAGATTCAGGACCATTTTTAGCAAATACTGTAAATATTAAAGCTAAAACTCCTATAGGAGCATAAAACATAATCCAACCAACTATTTTTATTATAATATGTGTACAGCCGTCAAAAAACTTATAAACAATGTCAGCACTATTTTTTGTACTTTCATTATCCCTGCAAAATGCCAAGGAAATACCAAAGAATATAGAGAAAAATATTGTAGGAAGAACATCGCCGTCATTTTTAGCAAAAGATGAAAAAGGGTTCGTTGGTATTGTTGAAAGCAAAGTATCTATAAAATTAGGTTTTACAAACTCTTTTGTAGTAACCATAGCCATATTTAAATCTAAATCCAACCCCGGTTTTAATAAATTACCAACGGCAAGTCCAAAAACAGAAGATATTACAGAAGTGATAATATAAAAAATAAGTATGACGATACCAACTATACCAAGATGTTTTGGCGATATGCTTGAAACTCCGCTTATTAAAGTAAAAATAATCACAGGCATTACTATCATTTTTAACAGCCTTATAAAAATATTACCTATAGGGTCTGATATCGAAATTAATGTTTTTAATGTTTCATCGGAAGCATAAGAAGAAGCAAGCATTCCAAGTATGGCACCAATAATTAAACTAATGAGTATCATAATGAGTAACTTGCTTTTTAAATCTTTTATTATAGACATGTTTATAATCCTCAAAATAATTTGTAAAAATATATTATGTAATAATATAAAAATCAAGTTTTTAATAAAAAACACTTGTTTTAAAAGTTTTATTTATTATTAAAAAATTATACTAAAATATAACTATTTGTATACTAATCAGATTATTGACTAATATTAATATATTTGTAGAATATAAGAAGTTATAGTTTGTGATGTTTGATACTTAAAAAGCATAATTATATTTTTAGGATATTATATGGAAATTAGGGGATTAAAATATTTTTTAATAACTGTGAGGGAAGGTAATATTACAAAAGCTGCAAAATATCTTAATCTCACCCAGCCGAATTTATCAAGACAGATAAATATACTTGAAAGAGATATTGGGCATAAACTTTTTGAAAGAAGGCATAGTAATATAGAGCTTACTCCTGAAGGAATTTTATTAAAAAAAAGAGCAGAAGAAATAATAAATATGATAGAAAAAACCAGAGCGGAGTTTAATTTTACTGATGAGGTTATAGCGGGGGATATATTCATTGGTGCGGGGGAGAGCTGGGCTATGAGTTTACTTGCTTCAGTTATGAAAGATGTGCAAAATGATTATCCTCATATAAAATATAATATTTACAGCGGAAATTTTCAGGACATTACAGAGAAGCTTGATAAAGGGCTACTCGATTTTGGTTTATTAATTGACCCTGCTGATTTATCTAAATATGATTATTTAAAAATGCCTGCAAAAGATACTTGGGGATTAATTATGAGAAAAGATTCTCATCTTTTAAATAAAAAAAATATAACAAAAAAAGATTTATTAAATATTCCTTTAATAATTTCAAGACAGGTAATGGAAACTGAAATGCTTGATAATGATTTTTCAAGGTGGTTTGCTGATACTTTTGATAAGCTAAATATAGTTGCCACTTACAATTTAATTTACAATGCATTAATTATGGTTCAGGAAGGCATGGGGTATGCTTTATGTTTAGACAAGTTAATAGACAATATGGAGCATCAAAATATTTGTTTTTTACCTTTAAAGCCGAAATTAGAATCTGGTATTAATATTGTATGGAAAAAGAATCAAGAGTTTTCAAGGGCGTCAAAAATATTTCTTGATAGGATTAGAAATAAATTTAATTCATAACGCACGGTAAACAAATCATAAAATATAAATGCATTTTTATTTTCTCAAACAGCTATGAAATTAAAAATATTTAATCGTGCGGTAATTCAATAACAAATTTAAAAAACACTTGGGTGGGTGCTAATAAATTCTAATTAAAATAAAAAATATAAATTAAGTTTTAATACAAAGTAAAGATTATAAAATCTTGAGGGAGGGGAGAGAAAATAAAATTTTTTAACTTTATTTACGCTTGCCCGCCCTTTATGATTTATTGTTTGAATAGTTAATTTTATTTTTTAGTTCTTTAATAGTCGAAACTGTTAATATAACGCCCGCCCAAGTTTTATTTAGGTTTAGAATCATCACACCGCACGGTGAGTAAAATTATAAAAAATATATTAATTAATAATTATAATATGTATTATAAATTAAAGTCTGTTTACCGTGCGTTATTTGCTCATAATTACAAATAAAAAATCCAAGCATTATAAAATAATACTTGGATTAAAGAGAAAATTAGTTATAAAGGTCTATTAATTATTTTAGATTTTCAGTAAAGAACTGTGATAATTTTTCAAAAGGAATTTTCTTCATATTGTCATATAAATCAACATGGTCAGCATCTTCTATTATTAAAATCTCTTTTGGCTCTAACGCTTCTTTATAAATATCTTCAGAGTAGTATCTTGAATGAGCTCTATCACCTGCTATTAAAAGTATAGGAGTAGGAGAAACATCTTTAATATTAGCCATCAAAGGGAAATTCCAAAAAGATACAGGCATTGTTGCAGTCCAAGAAGTAACAAAGTTTATAGCACGAGGGTGATAAGCTCTTTTAGCATAATAGTTGTAGAAAGCAGCAAATACAGGGTCAGCATTTTCAGGAAGCTCTTCTGGTACAACCATTGCAGAAGCTTGTATATTATTATTTGCATCAAAAGTAGGTTCATGATTTCCTAATGCATAGGTTTTACTTTCAGCATCTTTCCAACGCTGTTCGCTTAAATATTCTCTTATTTTTCTTCTTTGCTCAGGAGTGTAATAATCTTGATGTCCTTTGCTCATATCTCTTGACATATCATACATTGAAGCAGTTGCTACAGCCTTTATTCTAGTGTCAGTTCCAGCTGCAGTGATAGCCATACCAGAAAGTCCGCAAATACCTATTGCACCAATGCGGTTTCTGTCTACATAATCAAGTAAACCTAAATAATCTACAGCAGCACTATAATCTTCAGTAAATATATCAGGTGAAGAAGTGTTTCTTACATCGCCCCCACTCTCACCTGTAAAAGATGGGTCAAATGCTAAAGCAACAAAACCATAAGTAGCCATCTCCTGAGCATATAATCCTGAAGCTTGTTCTTTAACTGCTCCAAATGGTCCAGATACAACTATCGCAGGATTTTTTTGATTGGTATAATTTTCTGGCAAATATAAATCTCCTGCTATTTCTATACCATAACGATTTTTAAATCTTACTTTTTTCATTTCTATATTTGTATAAATTTTAAAAACTCTTGTATCCATATCATCTCCTCCTTTATTTTGATTATTCTGTGATTGGTTATTGTTACAAGATATTAAAAAAGTTAGAAGTAAATATATTGATAATATTATTTTTTTCATTTAACGCTCCTTAATTTTATTTATTATAACTTTTTTATAATTTTAGCAGGCACTCCTCCAACTATTACATTAGAAGGTACATCTTTATTAACCAAAGCACCAGCAGCTATTATTGAATTGTCTCCTATAGTAACTCCTCCAAGTATATTAGCCCCAGAGCCTATCCAAACATTATTACCTATAACTACTTTTGACGGATATGTTGTGCTTCTATGCTCTAAATCAAAACCATGATTTAAAGTTGATATAGTAACATTCATTCCAAGAAATACATTGTCTCCTATAGTTATTCCGCCTCTATCTTGAAATGAGCAGCCGCAGTTAAAAAATACATTTTTTCCTATCTTTATATTTCTTCCGAAGTCGCTGTAAAATGGAGGAAAGCACATAAAACTTTCATCTATATTTTCGCCTGTTAGCTTTTCAAATAATTTTCTTACCTCATCTGGAGTGTGATAACTATTATTAATTTCCATACATATTTTTATTGCATTTTGTGCACATTCATGCAAAAATGGTGAAAGCTCTTTATCAATGCTCGATACAGGATTTCCTTCTTTGCAGTATTTTATAAACTCTTCGATATTCATTTGTTATTCCTTATTTTTATTAATTGACTTTATTTTATAAAGAAAATGTATTATATCAAATATTTATGTGTTATATCTTTTTATGCCTAAAAGGCATACTAGTGATACTAAACTTTAATATTCATTTAACTTAAATGAATTTGCTTTTTTATCTCTTTTGTATAATACTTATTATATAGCGTTTATTATATTCAAATATAATAAATTATCTTAAAAATAAGGATTTGCGATGATAGAAAATTTTATACCTAATAAAAAAGTATTTGTGTTTGATACAAATGTTATATTGCATGATTTTAAATCAATATTCTCTTTTGAAGAAACTAATATTGTTATACCTATTACAGTGTTGGAAGAGGTTGATAAGTTCAAAAAAGGAAGCGATACAATTAATTTTAATGCGAGAGAGTTTATAAGAGAGCTTGATGCTATAGTTGAAAAAAATGAAAAAACTGAAGGGGTGAAAGACATATTCAAAAAGGGTGCTTTGCTTGATAATAAAAGTAAGGTGTTTGTTGATGTTAATAACGAAGAGAAAGAAGATTTTAAAAAGATATTTGCAGGAAACATACCTGATCATAAAATACTATCTTGTGCTTATAATTTGAAATCTGAAAATTATAGAGTAGTTCTCATTACAAAAGATATTAATATGAGAATGAAGGCAAGAAGTTTAGGTATAGATACTCAGGATTATAACACTGATAAAATTGATAAATTATCTTCACTATTTACAGGTATAGAAAGTATTTCTGGGGACAATGCACGCGTTTATATAAAAGAGCTTAAAGATAATAAACAAATAGGAGTTAAAGAAGAGAATTCAATTTATCCTAATACATATTTTTGCTATAGAGTAAATGAAGAAGATGAAGCAGTAATAGGTAAATATAAAGATGATACTAATACAATAGTTTATGTTGATAGTAATATTAATGCTTATGGAATAAAACCAAGAAATGAAGAGCAGGCAATGGCTTTAGATGTTTTACTTGATAATGATATACCTTTAGTTACAATAATGGGTAAAGCTGGTACTGGTAAAACACTTTTGGCTCTTGCTGCTGCTTTAGAAAAAAGAAGAGAATATAGGCAAATACTTTTAGCTCGTCCAATAGTTGCACTTTCTAATAAAGATTTAGGTTTTTTGCCTGGAGATGTTAATAGTAAATTAGACCCTTATATGCAGCCTTTATTTGACAACCTTTCAGTAATACAGCATATTCACTCTGATGATAGCGATGAAAGCAAGAACATTAAAAAGATGCTTGAAAATGAAAAGATAGTAATTTCACCACTCGCATATATTAGAGGAAGAAGCTTAAATAGAATATATTTTATAGTAGATGAAGCACAAAACCTAACTCCCCATGAAATAAAAACTATTATAACAAGAGCAGGCGAAGGAACAAAAATAGTTTTCACTGGGGACATTCACCAGATAGATACTCCTTATTTGGATGAAAGAAACAATGGACTTACTTATTTGATAGACAGAACCAAAGGAGAAGTTTTAAGCGGCACTGTAACACTTGAGAAAGGAGAGCGTTCAAAACTTGCCGAGCTTGCTGCGAACGTATTATGAAATTATTGAATAGTAAAGCATAAAGAGTGAAGCCAACCCTTTATGCTTTTTGTTTTTAATTGATATAAAATATTTTTAATTCCATAAATTATATATAAATTATATTTTTATAAATTAGTACTTTTGCAACTTTGACGAAGTCCGCACCGCGACTGAAAGGAGTGCCTGTGGGTGCGACTGAAAGGAGTCCTTCATGGCAACTGTAGGAAGTACCTTTAGGTATGGGTGCGAGCTGCGGGAAAGGTTGATAAAAATTATATATTGTTGCTTATTATTTTTTACAAGTTGCTGCGGTAAAAAGAACAACAAAAAAGTTGATATAAAATTATTGTTTTAATATACATTAAAAAATTTTGAGTGTATCAAAATTTAGTTTTTATGTTTTTTTATTCTCGGGGACTATCCCCTTGCGAAGCGTACCCGTAGGGTAGAACCACCACTTCTTTTACGACCGTAGGAAGTGCCTTCGGTATTGGTATAAAAGAAACAAAAGAACTGCATTTAATAAAATCTTGTCTTTTATGCATAGATGAAAATATAGATATTATTTAAGATTTACATATCCTAAAACCATAAAGCTAAAACATTTGTACTTTTTGGTTCTTTGACGAAGTCCGCACCGCGAAGGCTGGAAAAGTTGATAAAAAATAATATAATAAAAATAAAACTTGATAAATATTATCTAAATTATATAATTCAATTAAAAATTGTTGGAAATATTTTATGGAAGAAAATATTCGCTGGAAACAGAGATTTAATCATTTTGAAAAAGCTTTTAATTTGCTAAAAAATGTTTTTGAAGATAGAAAAATAGAAGAATTATCATTATTAGAAAAAGAAGGTGTTGTTCAGAGATTTGAATATACTTATGAATTGGCTTGGAAAACTTTGAAAGATTATTTGGAATATAATGGAAGTTTAAACAATGTAGATATATCTCCAAGAAACATTTTTAAAGAAGCTTACTTAGCAAATATTATTAAAAATGAAGATGTATTTATAGATATGATGTTAAGTCGCAATTTGCTTTCTCATACTTATGATTTTGTTAAGTTTGAAGAGATTTTTAAAAGAATAGAAAATGATTATTTAAAAGTATTAAATGAATTATATAATTTCTTTTTGGAGAGGATAAACTCTTAATGCTTGATGAAAAAATATTAAAAGAAATTAAAAATATTTGCTCTAAGTATGTAAATATAGAAAAAGTTATACTGTTTGGCTCGAGGGCAATAGACAAAGAAAAATATAATTCTGATATAGATTTGGCCGTAGTGGGAGAGTTTGACTTTTTATTTTGCGGGAGATTAAAAGAAGAGTTTGAAAACATACCAACACTTTTAAAATTTGATGTTGTTGATTATAATAATATTACTAATCAAAAATTAATAAACGATATAAACAAATACGGCAAAGTTATTTATAGTAAATCATAAAATGATGAGAAAGGCTTGGTAAAAACTGCTTTACATATATAAATAATGGAGAAAAAATGAATAAAACTATTGAGGCATTTAAAGACGATATACATAGCTCTTTAAAACTTAGAGAGAAAATTCTATTAAATATAAAGTCAAAAACAGAAAAAGAAATGATTTTAAATCAAGTTGAACTATATTTTAATTTTGAAAAAGAGAATATTGAATTGGTCTATTTTGTTTTAGATAGTGATTATCCTAATGTAATTATTAATTTTAGGGAATTAAAAGATATTATCAATAATATGAGGTAATATATAAAAGTTTTGTATAATAAATATTTTTAATTTCATAAATTAAATTATATTTTTATAAATTAGCACTTTTACAACTTTGACGAAGTCCGCACCGCGACTGAAAGGAGTGCATGTGGATGCGACCGAAGGAAGTGCCTGTGGGTGCGAGCTGCGGAAAAAGAACAATAAAAAAATTAATAAAATATAATTACTTTAATATATATTAAAAAATTTAAAGCCTATCAAAATATTTTTTAGTTTTTTTATTTGTGGTGGCTTTGCCCCCACGCCCCCAGTTCTTTTATTGGTATAAAAGAACCAAAAGAACTGTATTTTTATTATAAATTTTATAATTTAATTGTACATTAAAAAGCACTCCCCCGCACAACTAAGAAGTTATAATTAAACCATAATATTACCGTGCGGCAAGGTGGTACAGCTCGTACGCGGGAAAAAGAACAATAAAAAATTTAATTAACTTTTATAAATGCTGTCTATCATATATTTTAATTTTGTTGCTTCTATTTGTCCTGGTGCTGATGCTCTTTTAGCTGAAGCAAATGTAATTGCAGAATAAAATAGTCTTGTTATAACGCCCTCTTCTCCCATGGATATTGCTATAAGCGGTATATTATTTATTTCATTGTGAAGCTCTAATATTGTTAATACATCTTTTTGTTTTTTGGGAGTGTAGGCCACTTTTGCTATATCCGCTTTTAATTTTATCATTTTCTTTATTCTATGAATTATTTCTATTTTGTTTGGAGTTTTACTAAAATCATGATTAGAGAGTATTGTTTTTATATTTCCTTCTTTTGATAGTTTTATTAATTCTTTTATATCGTTTTCTTTTAGAGTTAATAATTCTATATCTATAATAGAAAATAATTTTTTATCTATGATAGTTTTATAAATATTAATCATACAGTCATAAGTATCAGATTTTATATTTAAATTTCCGCCTTCTTTAACACTTCTTAAAGTAAATATTATAGGTTTTGTTGTACATTTTTTTATCTCTTTGGAAATCTCTTCTATATTGTTGTCGCTATCTTCATAAAAGTCTGCACGCCATTCTATTAAATCTATTGGAAGTTTATCTATCTCTTTTATATATTTTATAACATCCTTTTTATGTTTTTCTATAACAGGAATACATATTTTAGGAATACCATCGCCAATATTAACATTTTTTATTTTAATCATAATAACTCCACGAATAGTTTTAATTAAATATGATGTTTTTTATATAATCTACAGGCATTTGTTTTGAAGTCCACAGCTCAAAAGCTAATGCTCCCTGATATAAAAGCATACCCATTCCATTAATTATTTTACAATTTTCTTTTTCTGCTATTTGTAATAATTTTGTTTTTGCTGGGCTATATATACAATCGGCAACAATTAAATCATCTCTAAAAAATGTTTTATCTTCTATAATTGAAGCATCGTCTTTCATACCAACACTTGTAGCATTAATTAATAATTTGCTTTTATCTATTTGTTTTTTTAATTCTTTTTTATTATCTAAAGTATAAAGCTCTATTTTGCAATCAGTTTCATCTTGAATATTATCTATTATCTTTTTTTGCTCAGTCCAATTATTATCTCTTTTAAAAACAGATATTTCTTTTACACCATAAAGAGCAAACTCTGTAATTATAGAAATAGAAGCTCCTCCAATGCCAAGTATTGTAACATCACTATTTTTTATATTAATATTTTCTTCTTCAAGAGACTTTATAAAACCTTTTCCGTCTGTAGAGTGTCCTGTTAAAACTCCATTATCATTAACTATAGTGTTTACGCTTTGAGAGAGTCTTGCAGATTCTGAAATATTATCCAAATATTGTATAACTTCTTTTTTATTCGGCATAGATAAATTAACGCCTCTTATATTAAGAGTTTTTATAGAGTTTACGGCTTCTTTCAAATTATTTTTATCTACTTCAAAAGCTAAATATACATAATCTAATGATAGTTTTTCAAAAGATTTATTATGCATGATTGGGGATAAACTGTGTCTGCAAGGTGAAGCAAAAAGTGCTGTTAATGTTGTTTTTGCTGTTATATTCATTTTTTAATTATCCTGTGTATTCTTCTATATATCTTTTCATCAGTAATTTTATTGTATCTTTATCGGCATCGAGTGAAGCTATATCGAATGCATCAATCATTATTTTTCGTTCTTCTGGTGTTAAGCATTGTACTGGGTCTTTAGCTATAAATAATTTTTTGTATTGTGAAGGTATTAGAGTTTCATCGTCCATGAGAATCTCTTCATACAACTTTTCACCTTCTCTTATTCCTGTAAATATTATAGGGATATCTTTTTCTGTAAGACCGTACATCTTAAGCATATTTTTTGCCAAATCTAATATCTTTACAGGTTTACCCATATCCAAAGTAAATATAACTCCATCATTAAGTGTACAAGCTTTTATTACTAACCTTGCTGCTTCTCTTATGGACATAAAAAATCTAACCATTTCTGGGTGCGTAACTGTTAGAGGTTTTCCTTCTCTAATCTGTCTTTCAAAAACTGGTATTACACTTCCGCTACTTCCTAATACATTGCCGAATCTTGTTATTTTAAATTTAGTATTATTTTGTTCATGCGATAGGGACATTATCATTCTTTCGCATATTCTTTTGCTTGCCCCCATAAGTGATGTCGGACGAACGGCTTTATCTGTTGATATAAATATAAAGTTTTTAATATTATTTTTGATTGCTAATGTAGCTATATTTTCTGTTGCGAGTATGTTGTTTTTAATTGCTTCTTCAGGGTATTCTTCCATAAACGGCAAATGCTTATGTGCTGCTGCATGAAATATTATATCTGGATTTTCTTGTTTTAATATTTTATCTACTTTTACATAATCTCTAACATTAGATATAATATATTTAAACTTATGTTTGTTTTTTTCATTTTTTCTATCATTCAAAGACATTATAAGACTATGTATAGCACCTTCAGAATTATCTAAAGCCATTACTTTTTTTACAGGAAGTGTTACTAATTGTCTTACAAGTTCGCTTCCAATAGAGCCTCCTCCCCCTGTAACTAGTATCGTTTTATCTTTATAATAATCCGATATCTCTTTTTCATCAAAACCAATCTCTTCCCTTCCAAGTAAATCTGATGGTTCTATGTTTCTAATGTCTTTAATAGAAGCATTTCCTTTTATAATCTCAAAAAAGCAAGGGAGTATTTTATATTTGATTCCTGTAGGATATATTATATCTAATATTTCAAGAAGTTCTTTTTGTTTAAGTGTAGGTATTGCTATAATAATTTCTTCTATTTCTATATTTTTGTTTTTATATTTATTTATAATTTTTTCTATATCTTTAACTTTGCCTTCAACTTTTATAGTATGATTATTAATATTAATTTCTTTTTTATTTTCATCATCATCTAAAAAGCAAAGTATATTATATTCATTACTATCATCAGATGCTAATATTTCAGAAGCAAGAGTCTCTCCTGCATTTCCAGCTCCAATAATAACAATATTTTTTTTACCCATTAAATATCCCAAAGTTATTATTTTTAATAATTAATTATAGTATAAATTTTGTATTATACAAGTTTTTTAATTTATTTACCGCACGGTGAAAAACTTTATGTTTGTAATAGAAATAGTATTTTTAGTTTGTTTATATTTTTGTATCTATTTAGCGTGCGTAATGTTTATTCAATATTTAATTTATATTTTATATACTTGATTGCTTATGAAATATTATAATTTATAGCTTCAAAAACTTGACAAATACAACTATAAAAATATAATGAGTATACTATATTATATTGTAAGGATATATAATGATAAAAAATATTATATCAGATATAGGAAATGTTTTATTTAAATTTGATATAGTTGATTTTCTATATAAACATACTGATAAAGTAGATGATGTAAATGAGTTTTTAGATAATACTATAAGAGATAAAAATTGGAGTTTAATGGATAAAGGTGATTTGTCATTTAATGATGCTAAAAACTATTTTTTAAATGCTTGCCCAAAATATAAATTTGTTTTAAAACAAATATTTGATTCTTATTTATATGATGTGTTATCTATGCATCATAATATAGAAATATTAAAAGAATATAAATTAAAAGGTTATAACATATATTATTTATCTAATATGCCAGTTGAAACTTTTAATGCTATAAAGAAAAAAACAGACTTTTTTGATAATACATGTTCTGGCGGTATAATATCAGCTGATGTAAAAATTATTAAACCAACTAAAGCAATATATGAACTATTGCTCAAAAGATATAAACTAAATATAAAAGAATGTCTTTTTATAGATGATAATTTGGATAATGTTGTATCTGCTGAACAAATGGGAATAAAATCTATACATCTAAAGAATATAGACGATTTATCTTTAGAATTAAAAAATATAGAGTATTATGAAAATAATTAAAGATTTTTTTGTGAAAATTAAAAGCCGTTACGGCGGTTTGTATTTATTAATAGTTTCAATATTTATATTATTAGATTTAATTGCTTCTCTCTATATAAGCAGTTTTGTATATGAGCCTAATACTACTGATTTAATATATATGTTCTTTACTCTTTTTTTGCCTTCATCAAGTATTATAATTGGTATAGTAACTATAGTTAAATTTGTATTAGAAGCCCTCAAAAAAAAAGAAGGCTCTCATCTGAAACTTGCTATAGTATCAATAATGGCCTTTATGACAGTTATCACGAGTTTGGTTATTAGTAAGATGTCATATTATATAATAGAATCTAATCTAAATTTATTTACTGATAATAGTATTAATGAATCTTTATCATATATAATAGAAGTTTCTAATGATGATATAGTTAATAAACAAAATAGTATATTAAATAGTATATCAAATTCTTATGACAATTATTTAAATAATATAGATTTATCTGATACGGCAAAAATAAGTAATGTAATATATAAAGATAATATTTTCACTAATATAATTTTTGTTTCTAATTCATATTATGGGTATAGTACTATCTTATTTAATTCTCAAGACTATGTACCTCTTGATATTAATTATAGATTTTCTTTAGATAAGATTACATTTGCTAATAGTGAATATAATGGGCTTTTTTATATTAACGCTATAGTTCCTCTCAGAGATGTAAATCATTATGCTATTATTTTTGATAGTATGCCTAGTAATTATATCAATGTTAGAAATAATGCATTGAAAGCTTTTAGAATATATAATTCAATTAATATGTTTATAGGTGAGTTCTCGATAGTGTTAAAACTTCTATATATATTTATCTTAGGAATATCTACTTTTATATCTATTATTTTTGGTATAATATTTTCCCGCTTTATAACAAGACCTATAAGTTTACTTCTTAATGCTACTAATTCTATTATTAACTCTGATTTTGATGTTGATATGAAGTTTTATGGGGTTCATGATCTTAGAAACCTAATTTATAGATTTAATGTTATGGCCAGAGCTTTAAAATATCATAGAGATAAAGAAAAAATAAGAGTATCGTTAGAAACTTGGAAAGAAGCTGCTATTAAAGTAGCACATGAAATAAAAAATCCTCTTATGCCTATTATGATGAATGCTGAATTAATAGAAAAGAGGTTAAAAAGTGAAATGTCTGATAATGATTTGGAAAAGATAAAGAAATCTATCAACATCATTATCAAAAATTCAAATAGTATTTTATCTTTAGTGAAATCATTTTCAGAGTTTTCTTTTAATATTAAACTCTCTACCGAAAAAGAGTCTATCAATGGCGTTCTTATAGAGGTATTTGAATCTTTTAAAAATATTCCTAATGTTAAGTGTAAGACATCATTTTCTAAGATAGATTGTTTTATTAATATGGATAGAGATAAACTTATCATTGCTTTTAGAAATTTAATAAAAAATGCGATAGAGGCTATGGAGAATAATAGTAAAGAGTCTTTTATATATTTATCTAGTTATCATGAAGTTTTGGATTTCCAGGAATTTTTTACGGTTAGTATTACAGATACAGGAAATGGTATAAACGAGAATGATTTAAAAAGGATTTTTGAACCATATTTTACCTCTAAAGATAAAGGTACTGGTATAGGTCTTTCTATAGTGGAAAAGATTATTAATGAGCATAATGGTAGAATAGATGTTGATTCAATAATAGGTGAAGGTACTACATTTTTTGTTAGATTTAGAAATTAAAGTTCTTCTTTACTGAAATATTGTACTATTTTATTTATATTAGAACTATTATCAATATATTTTATATCAAGTTTCTTAGCTTCTTCTTTTATATTTTGATCTATGTTTTCTGATATAAAAAATATTTGAAAGTTTGATTGATTATTTGCTTTTTTTAATTCAGTAATAAATTCTATAACATTAATCCATACTAAATTAGGATTAAATATTAATATTTCTATATTATATTTATAGATTTTACTCATAAGTTCGTATAAATTTTCTGCGGTTAATACTTTAATTGAAGAGCTTTCAAGCAAAGCTTTAATTTTATTTAGGCTAATACCATCATCATCTACTAGTATAACAGTATTTTCTTTCATAAATAATCCGAAGAATTAAGTATTATATTTACCGAGAGAGGGAATCGAACCCTCACTGAGTTGCCCCAATCAGATTTTGAGTCTGACGTGTCTACCAATTTCACCATCTCGGCTTAAAAAACAGTTATATTATAGTATATGTTTATATAAAAATCAAGCATATTTTTTACATAAATAAATATACATGTTTGCACGTGTATATTTATGTGATAAACAACACAATATTGCCTTATTTATATGAGTTTAATATTTAAAAAAATTCTACAACAAGTATTGCTATTTATAAAAAAATTGTTTATTATAATAAATTTTATATTAAAAAAGATTAAAGGAGTCGATTATGAGTCATCAACACAGAGGGCAGTGGGGTACTCGTGCAGGATTTATATTAGCTGCTATAGGTTCTGCTGTTGGTTTGGGTAATATATGGCGTTTCCCATATATGGTAGCATCTAATGGCGGCGGAGCTTTTATGATAGTATTCCTAATTGCTATGCTTACTGCTGGTATACCTATTATGATATTGGAATTTTCTATAGGACATAAAACACATAGAAGTGCACCTGGAGCTTTAAAATTCCTTAATTCAAAATGGGAATGGTTAGGTTGGCTTCAAGTGTTTACTTGTTTTGCTATAGTTATTTATTATTCTGTTATTATAGCTTGGTCATTATCTTATGGACTATTTTCCCTTCAAGGGTTAAAATGGGGAACTGATACTGTTGGTTTCTTTACTGGGGAGTATCTAAAATTAGAAAGCGGTTTTTCTCTTGGAAATTTTAATTTGAGTGTAGCTATTCCTTTAATTATTGTTTGGGTGATAATATTTGCTTCTGTTATAGGCGGCGTTAAAGATGGTATAGAAAAAGCTAATAAAATTTTTATGCCTTTGCTTGCTATACTTGTAGTAATCATACTTATTAGAGGTATTACTTTACCTGGTGCTTTGGCAGGACTTGATTATATGTTTAAGCCTGATTTCTCTAAATTGCTTAATCCTCAAGTATGGATTGCTGCTTATGGTCAGGTATTTTATAGTATGTCTGTTGCTTTTGGTATAATGATTACATATTCTAGTTATTTGCCTGATGATTCTGATATAGCTAATAATGCATTTATGACTGGTTTTGCTGATACTAGCTTTAGTTTATTTGCTGGTTTAACTGTGTTTAGCATAATGGGTTATATGGCTTATTCTCAGGGTAAAGAAGTTGCTGAGGTTGCTGGAAATGGCGGTATAGGTTTGGCTTTCATGGTATTTCCTGAGGCTATTAATGCTTTACCTGGTTTAAATGGAATATTTGGTTTAGTATTTTTCTTAGTGCTTTCTTTTGCAGGACTTACTTCTGCTATATCACTTGCTGAGGTTGTTATATCTTCTTTTATAGATAAGTTCCATTTCAACAGAAAAAAAGTTGCTGTTATAGTAATATTAATACAGGGCTTAATTTCTATGGTTTATGCTACAGGAAGCGGTTTGAACATACTTGATATAGTAGATGCTTTCCTCAACAATTATAACATAGTAGTAAGCGGTCTTATAGAGATAGTATTAGTTGCTTGGGTATATAAATTGGGCGATTTCAAAGAGCTTATTAATAAAGTAAGTGAGTTTAGAGTTGGATTATGGTGGGATTTCTGTTTGAAGTTTTTAACTCCAATATTCTTAGCTATAATGTTGGCTTTAAAACTTATAAACGATTTCCAAAAACCTTATGGAAACTATCCTCAAGCTGCTTTAATAATATTAGGTTGGTCTATGCCTGTATTGGCTTTTATAGTTGGTATTATACTTGCCAAACTTAAAGACAGAACTTTAAATAGTTAATAGGAGGTATTGATATATGAGTCCAGATTCTGCAATATTTATGGCACTTAGCCTTATAGTAATATGGGGCGGCTTTATCTTTTTTGTAAGCATAGGTGCTAGAAAAAAATAAAAATAAATGATTAAAAATAATAGGGGGAGACAAAATCCCCCTTTTTTTTATTAACAAACAAAAAATTATTATCTTAGTGGTGCTTCAGATATACTTACTTTTATATCATCTAATTTATTCATTTCTGTATTTTTTGTATGAAGTACTTTTCTTATATATTCTGCAACTGCTTCATTGTTTTCTACTTTAGAGCCTATTATTATTTCTTTTATATAATTAGTCCTTTCATCAAAAAGCGGCATATAATCAATATAGAGTTTCTTCTTATCATTATCAATTAATATTTCATCAGATTTATAATCATTTGTTACAAGCATTCTAAGTTCCTGCTCTTCAAAGAAAGCTTCATGTTTTATTATGTATTTTATATTTTCAAACAAATAGCTGTATAATTGATTTTTTATATTTTTATAATTTTCATTTCCTTCTATTTCTTTTTTAATTTCTTTTGTATAATAAAATATTTTTGCAAATGCATATTTAATCAAATCTTCTTTTTTATCATCCTCTTTTAATTCTATATTATCAACTAAATCATTTAAATCAATAATATTGCTTGCATATTTGGACTTTTCTTTATTGTAAACAAGCTGATTTTCTTTTTCATTATAATAAAGTACCCAATATAGATTTCTTTTTTGTATTAATGGTATTTCTATATTATCATTGATATCCTTAATGGTTGTGTTTTCATCAATTTTTATACTAGTTATTAATTCATTAGTCATTTCATAATTTATTTTTTTTTCATGTTCATAAGAATAAGGAGGTGTATATGAATTATTAAAATATTTATTATCTAAAACTAAGCATATTCCTGTAGCTTCTTTATTTTCTTTTTTACCATAAAGCCTAAACATTGTAAGAGAATCTTTATTTCTTGAATATGATGTTTGTAATGTTAAAGCTTTTTCATCATTTTCTATTTTTATATCTATATTATTTTTATTTAAAATTCTTTCTAAAATTTTTCCTTCTTTAGGGTCATTAGCCGTTGTTATATTATTTATTCTTATATTTCCACTTTCTTTTTTAGCTATTTTTTCTTTTTTGGTATCCAATAATAAATTGAGAATATCTAAAGAAGTGTAATGTGATATTTCTATTTTATCATTTTCTTTTTCAATATCAAAAGTTAAAATTTTAAGTAAAAAATATTCATATAGTAAGAGATATTTTATATTTTTTTTAAGTTCATTATCAAAATTTTTGCTTTCGTTAAAACTAGAAATTAAATTTGTTATTGACTCATTTTTCCATAAATTATTATTATTAATATCAGTTAATAATATAAATAATTTATCTATATTATAATATTTTTCTAATGATTGAAATATTAATATTATATATGGTATATTTAAATGTTTTTTATCTAAATATATAAAATTATTTATATCACTTATCGCTTTCTTATATTCACCTAAATTCATTCTAGATATAAATCTTAAGTAGTACCAATATTTATTATTATTTAATTTTATAGCCTTATTAATATAAGTTATAGAGTCACTATATTTTTTTAAATTAATTTGAATAACAACTATTGATAAATATGCATATTCATTTTTATTATTTAATTCTATAACTTTATTATAATCATTTATAGCTTCTTCATACATTTCTAAATTGAATTTAGAAAGTCCTCTATTAAAGTAGGCATTACTATCATTTGCATCTAATTCTATAACTTTATTAAAATCATCTATAGATTCCTCATATCTTTTTAAATTTGATTTTAATACTCCTATATGAAGGTATGAACTTTTATCATTTGGATCTAATTTTACAGCTTTATTAAAATCATTTATAGCTTCTTCATACATTCTTAAATTTGATTTTGATAGTCCTCTATTAAAATATGCATTATTATCATTTGGATCTAATTCTATAACTCTATTATAGTCATCTATGGCTTCTTTATACATTCCTAAGTTTGATTTTGCAAAACCTCTACCAATGTAGGCCATTCTATTATTTGAATTTAATTCTATAACTCTATTATAGTCATCTATGGCTTCTTTATACATTCTTAAATTTGATTTTGCAAAACCTCTACTAATGTAGGCCATTTCATTATTTGAATTTAATTCTATAACTCTATTATAGTCATCTATGGCTTCTTTATACATTCTTAAATTTGATTTTGATAGTCCTCTATTAAAATATGCATTATTATCATTTGGATCTAATTCTACAGCTTTATTAAAATCATTTATAGCTTCTTTATACATTCTTAAATTTGATTTTGATAGCCCTCTATTAAAGTATGCACTTTTGTTATTTGGATTTAATTCTATAGTTTTATTAAAATCTTTTAATGATTCTTTATATATTTGTAAATATGCTTTTGAAAGGCCTCTATTAAAATATGCTTTTTCATTATTTGGATTTATTTCTGTTACTTTATTATAGTTTTCTATGGCTGCATTATAATCTTCTAATTCAAAATAACAGCTTGCTTTTAGAAAATATGCATCTTCGTCCTTATCATCTTTTTCAATTATTTCATCGCATAGCTTTATTGCTTCTTCAATATGTTTTTCTTCTATTAGATTTAGTATTTTATTTTTTAGTTCTTCGGTCATAATACTATTAAAAAATTATTTTATAGTTGGTTTAATTATTCCTAACTTATATACTTGTTCATTACTATTTTTCGGCCGTAGTCTTCAAAGTGAAAACTGTCTGTGTAGAGTGATATTAAAAGTATACCGCGTCCGTTTTTGCGGTACACGTCATCATTATCTATTTTGATAGCTTTGTAATTAAATCCGCTGCCCTCATCTTCTATGGTAATTTCAAGCATATTCTGTTTTATACTAAATGATATATTTACATTTTTATTATAATCATTATTGTTGCCGTGAACTATAGCATTAGTTAAAGCTTCTTCAAAGGCTATTTGCATGGCATCAGCGTCTTTTATATCATGTGCACGTAAATACTGAATAAAGATTTCAGATATGTTTGGTATTAATCTTTTATTACTTGGTATTTTCATAGTCAGCATATTATTATATGTAGTATTTTCTATACGTTATAAATAAAGTATAGTTAAATAATATGCATTGTCAAGAGATTTTTACATATAAATTATTAAATAGTATAAAGATTTTTTAATCCAAATGCTGTTATATTGTCATTGCTGTTAATGGCTTTTAATTTGTTTATAGCCTCTTCTGTGGATAAACTCATTATATTGTAAACACCATCTTCTAATGAGCTGTAATTAGATGCTATAGCCTCACACATAGAATTAGTAGCAATAAAATAGTTTTGACTTTTGTTTCTTCTTGAGCCTTCTATTGTAATGTAGTGTCCGCCGCCGGCACAAGCACAGTTTTCAAGAGCATATCCATTAACATGGTCTCTTGTTATTTGAGCAGCCTTATTTTTGTCTATGCAAAACACTTTGGCGTCCCCCGCATGAAACACAAATACACCAGCAAACTTATGATATAATACACCTGCAATAGAAGCACCAGCCATGGATTTTTGAACATCATCAGCAGATTCTCTGGCAGCATTAACTTCTAATTTGATAAAGTTATGCATTATCCAGTTTATCACTTCTTGCTCTCCAACAAGTTCTACTAAATCCAAAAAGTTCTCATTAAAAACATCTATAGCAAGCTTTGAAGCAAAAGTATCTCCCAAACCATCAGCAATTAATGATATACAAGTGCCTTCCATAGAGTTTATAAAATGACTGTAATTGTTTTGTTCATTTATTATTAACGGTCTTCCAAGTATTGCTTCGCTATTAAAAAGTATAGTGTCAGTATTTGTTTTGTTATTGTTAGATTTATTTGTAAAAGAGAAAATATCCATATTATTTTAAATTCCTTAGTTTTTTAATTTATATTTTATAGGTAAAAATATTTTTTTCAAGTTTATTAATATAATAGATTTAAAAGTTGTATTTTTTAAAAAAATCATTATTTTATAAATAGTTATTTTATATGAAAATTTGATGTTTTTAATATAATTATAGTCTTGATTTTAAGATTATAATTTTATATAATATTATTATAGAAAAAATAAAAGAAATTAAGGAATGTTTTATGTCAAAAGGCTATTTAGCTTTAGTGCTTCATGCTCATCTCCCTTATGTCAGACACCCTGAGCATGAGGATTTTTTAGAGGAAGAATGGTTGTATGAGGCTATCACAGAAACATATATACCTCTTCTTGACGCTTATGATAGAATGGTTAATGATGGAATAAATTTCAAAATCACTATGAGCGTAACGCCTCCTCTTATGAATATGCTTGCAAACGAGCTTCTTCAAAATAGATACGTTAATTACATAGAAAAATTAATAAGATTGGCAGAGATGGAGGTTGAAAGAACTTCATTAGACCCTAATTTTCATCATACTGCTGAATTTTATAGAGATAAGTTCAGAAAGATAAGAGATATATTTGTTTATAAGTATAATAAGAATATATTAAATGGTTTTAGGTATTTCTTGGAAAGAGGAAATTTAGAGATAATCACTTGCGGAGCTACGCATGGATTTTTCCCATTTATGCAGGAATATCCTAAGGCAATAGAAGCACAGTTAAAAATGGCTGTAAAAACTCATGAGAAGCATTTAGGAAGAAAACCTACAGGCATATGGCTTGGAGAATGCGGATTTTTCCCAGGACTTGAAAAACATCTTGCAAACAACGGAATTAAATATTTCTTTGTTGATACGCATGGTATAATGTATGCCGACAGAGTGCCAAAATATGGAGTTTATGCTCCTTTATATTGTTCTAGAGAGAGCAGAGTTGCCGCTTTCGGACGAGATATTGAGAGTTCAAGAAGTGTTTGGAGTGCTGAAGTTGGATACCCTGGCGACCCAAGATACAGAGAGTTTTATAGAGACATTGGATATGATTTGCCTTTTGAATATATAAAAGAGTTTATACAAAGCAATGGTCTTAGAAAAAATACAGGTATAAAATATTATAGAATTACTGGTAAAGACTGTGCTAAAGAGCCTTATAATCCAGAATGGGCTATGGAAGCTGCAGGAGAGCATTCAGGTAATTTTATGTTTAACAGAGAAAAGCAAATAGAGTATTTAGCTTCAGTGATGGACGACAGACCTCCTATAGTAGTATCTCCTTATGATGCTGAATTATTCGGACACTGGTGGTATGAAGGCCCTATGTTTATAGAGTTTTTAATGAGAAAGATTCATCATGACCAAAATACTATAGAAACAATTACACCAAAAGAATATTTGGAAAGACACCCAGTAAACCAAATATCTATGCCTTCAATGTCAAGTTGGGGAGCTAATGGATACGGTGAAGTTTGGCTTAACGGCACTAATGGCTGGATTTACAGACATTTACACAAGGCTGCAGAACGTATGATAGAGCTTGCTCATGATTATTATAATGAAACAGGTCTTTATGAGAGAGCATTGAATCAGGCTGCACGTGAATTGTTATTGGCACAAAGCAGTGACTGGGCTTTCATTATGCATACAGGTACTATGGTTGATTATGCTGTTAATACTACAAAACTATATGTGAAGAGATTTACTGACCTTTATTATGCTATAAAAAATAGGGATTTAAATGAAGAGTGGCTCAGTAAATTAGAATGGCGTGATGATATATTCCCAGAGATGGATTTTAGAATATACAGTTAATAAAATTATCTATAGAAAATTATGGAAGGGAGTGTTAATAAACATTCCCTTTTTAATTATGTTCTATAGAAAAAATATAACTAAAAAATTTTTAACTTTTTTATTTTCATTGTTTGCAGGGCTTTGCCCCACACTCCAGTTCTTTTGCCGATAGACACCAACTCGGTATTGCTATAAAAGAACCAAAAGAACTGCATTTCTTTAGTCTAAAATACAAGTATTATTTTATACTTAATACATATTCTAAACACATAAAGCTAAAACACTTGCACTTTTCGTGAAGCGTACCCATAGGGTAAAAACTTTGACGAAGTCCGCACTGAGACTGAAAAGAGTCTTTCAGGGCGACCGTAGGAAGTGCCTTAGGTATTGGCACAAAGAAGCAAAAAGACTGCATTTTTTTATCTAAATTTAGGTTTTATCTTATATTCAATACATATTCATAGGGTATTAGCAATAGTATATGCACTTTTTGCGGCGGGAAAAAGAACAACAAAAAATGCGAAGAACTGCATTTTTATGGTAAATTTGATAATTTAATTGTACATTAAAAAGCACTCCTCCGAACACCTAAAAGGTTATGATTAAAACATAGCATTAACATGCGGCGCACCGACCGTAGGGAGTGCACAGTTAGGCGAGTATTGGTACAGCTCGTACAAAATATAATTGTTTAGCTGTAAAAATACAAAAATAAATTTGCATTTTTTTTAGAGTTATGCTATAATACTTGCAACTAGCTCGGATGATGGAATTGGTAGACATAGCAGATTTAAAATCTGCTGGTCCTTGCGACCGTGCCGGTTCGATTCCGGCTCCGAGCAAAATACCAAATAACTCGAGAAACTCATTAATAATTTTTATGGTAAATAATCAAGATAAACTTTCTAAAAAAAATATTATTATACTAATTGTAGGACTTATAATCTTTGCTTTTAGTTTTCTTCTAATCGCATTAGTAGGTAAAAATCCTGAAGGTATATTAGGTTTCCTTGCTCCTTTTACTATGCTTGTTGGTATAATTGTAATAGTAACAGGTTTTTTATATAAAGCTAATTCTTAATGTTTTTTATTGATGTAATATTTTTATGAAAAATAATGAAATAGAGATAAAAGCTTATGTTAGAGATTTTGAAAATACTTTAAGTTTTCTCTATAAGAATGCTAAATTTAAAAAGAAATATTTTAAAAAAGATATATATTATGCCAAGAATGATGATATTTTAAATAATAGTATAAAATTAAAAAATTGTATTAGACTTAGAATAGAACATGGCGGCTATACGTTTTGCTCTAAAGATAGAAAAATAGTAGATGGTGTGGAAGTTAATGATGAGATAGAATTAAAAGTAAGCAAGAAAAAAGCAAGATTTATAATTAATTTTTTATCATCACTTCAAGGCTACAGAGAGTATGTTAGAAAAGAAAAAAAAGGCTATGCTTTTGTATATAAAAATTCATTAGTAGAAGTGTCAAAAATAAAAGGTTTAGGTAATTTTATAGAGATAGAGTTTTTAAATATTACAGACAGCGTAGAAAATCAGGTTTCTCAATTAAAGAAAATATTACAAGAAATAGGCATAGATGAGAAAGATATAGAAACAAAGCCTTATGTTGAAATGCTAAAAAAATTAAATAATTAGATTTTATTTCCGAGAATAAAACATAATTTTTTAAGTTTATAATTTAGGCTTTGTTTTATGTAAAAAAGTATTTAATATATACTTGACATTTTTTAACGTATATGTTAATATATTTAAGTCATAAAATATTAGGGCGATTAGCTCAGCTGGGAGAGCGGGTGCCTTACAAGCACTAGGTCGGCGGTTCGAACCCGTCATCGCCCAAAGTCTTCTAAAATTGTTTACATTATTTTTTAAGTTGTATGGCAGGTTTTGAATATCTTTTAATCATAGTAGCTATTCTTTTTCTATTAATACTATTGACTTTTCTTATTAAAAAAATTACTAAGCATATCTCTATATTATTTGCTGTTATTATCATCATGGTTCTTTCTGTAGCTTCTCTTGTAGGAATATATTTTAATTATACAACTAACATATCAGCAAACATGGAAACTTTTTCTATGGAAAAACAAAAAGCGGAAGAGAAAAAAAGGCTTATTGAGAATGTTAGTATGAGAGATGGGGTATTAGAAATCTTGTCTTTGCATTTGGCTTACTCAAATAGAATATCTAAACCTATAATAAGAAATGGTGAAATAGGTTTTTATTTAGATGAAATTTGGTTTAACTGGGCAGACGGTAAGCTTTTAACAGATGCGGATATATCCAATGCTGATAATTACATAAGTTTTGGTTTTTATTCATATCCTGTTAATGGACTTCCTGTTATACAAAAAGCTACACCCGAGAGAACTTTAGAGCTTCAGGAATATTATAAAAGAAGAGTTAACAATAAAAAAATTATTAATAATACTTTTTTAAATACACTTTATGATGGTTCTTCTCCTAAGACAATGATGACGCATATAAAAACGGTTAGCATATTGGGATATAGAACAAGTATACATGATTATATAGTAGAGCCTCTTTCTAATGCAAGTGTAGAAATTAAGTCTATGGCTCAAACCAATGTTCAAGTAAAAAATTATTTAGCATCATTAAAAACTGTCAGCGGTTATGTATGGAAAATAATATCAAAAAGTGCAAGCAGAAGCTATCATAGCTACGGAGTTGCCATTGACACGCTTCCTAAAAGAAATAATGGCAAGCAAATATATTGGGCTTGGACGAGAGTTAATAATAAAGAGTGGTATGCTGTTCCTTTTAATGATAGATGGAATCCGCCTAAAGAGGTTGTAAAAATTCTTGAGAAATATGGATTTATTTGGGGCGGTAAATGGCATAATTATGACACTGTGCATTTCGAGTATAGACCAGAACTTATAATATACAACAGAATAAAAGAAGATGAAGAAGAGCTTTACAGACTCATAAAAGAATACGGTTTATATTAATTAATAGCATTAAAAAATATATTTCTTAAATTGTTTTATTATAATATTTCAATTTTTTATTGTTCTTTTTCCCGCAGCTCGCGGTGCGGACTCCGTCAAAAGAACCAAAAAGTGCAAATGTTTTGCTTTATATTTATGAATATGCATTAAATGTGTGAATACTGTAAATTTGTCTTAAAACTGCAGTCTTTTTGCTTCTTTGTGCCACGCCTACAGCACTTCCTTCGGTCGCAAAAGAAGTGAGGGTGTGTACCCACAGGCACTCTTCGCAGGGAGCAAAGCCACCACAAATAAAAAATTAATAAAATGTAATTATTTTAATATATACTAAAAAAGTTTATAACATATTCATAAAAATTGACAAACTCAGTAATTTTTAGTATAGTATAAAATAATCTCAATATAAAAAATAAATATGATAAAATTAGATGATAATATAAATAACACTCTAAATAGATGGCGTCTTATACTCGGAGATTTCGCTGATAATAATATTGAATTGCAAAACGGATTATCAGATATTAATGAATCTTTAAATTTTTTGTATGACAGAGAGTACTCAAAAGAAGACGGTTATTATAATGATGATAATAGTACAACAACAAAGGGCGGTAAAAATAAAAGCAATCTAACTGTGCCAATGTGGGTTTCTAAGATAAGAAAACTCTTTCCAAAAGAAACCGTTCAGATTATGCAGACTCATGCTCTAAATAAATATAATCTAACTGAAATGATTACAGATGAGAATATTTTAAAGGAAATGGAGCCTAATATGGAGCTTCTTAAAAATATTCTAACATTTAGAGATATGATGGATTCTAATGTAAAAAAGCTTGCATATGGAATAGTAAGAGATATTGTAGAAAAACTAAAAAGAAAAATGGAGCAAGATATTAAAAAAGTTTTTTATGGCAAGAAGCTTCCTCATTCTTATACAACTCAAAAAAAAATGTTTAAAAATCTTGATGTAAAAAAAACAATTAGGCACAATTTAAAAAACTATAATACTCAAAATAATACAATATTTGTAGATAAACTTTATTTTAATAACAATATAAGAAACTATAATCCTTGGCATATTATAATACTTATAGATGAAAGCGGCTCTATGCTTGATAGTGTTATATATTCATCTATAATGGCGTCAATATTTGCTAATTTGCCTTATTTATCTGTGAAGCTTATTATATTTGACACTTCCATAGTTGATCTTACTGATTATGTTAAAGACCCAGTAGATACTCTTTTAAAGGTTCAATTAGGTGGTGGGACTGATATTGTTAATGCTTTGGAGTATGCTAAAAAAATTACTGCATTTCCAGAAAAGACAATATATTTACTTATAAGCGATTTGGAAGACAGCAATGATTATAAATGTATGCATAACAGTGTAAAAGGTATTATTGAAGCAAGAAGTAAGATTTTTATATTAACAGCATTAGATTATGATTGTAATGAATCATATAATAAAAATGCTGCTCAAAAACTTTCTAAACTTGGTGCTAAAGTGGCTGCCATTACTCCAAATAAATTAGCAGAGTATGTAAATGATATTATAGCTAAATGATTATATAACTATATTTTATTAAAATTATTTTTATTTAGTTTTTTATAAACATGTTTTTTTTGTTTAATAGTTTTATTAAACATTCTCTATATTGTTCATAATTGTATGTTTTTTTACAAAAATATATAGATAATTATTTTTTAAATCCGAAAATTAGTAATGTAATATTATAATCTTTTTTATAAAAATGGTAGAAAAATGAAAATATTTATCAATGACAAAGAATTATCATTTACATTAGAAAATGAACAAAATGCTTATGATGTATTAAAAGGTGTAGAAGAGTGGTGTAACTCTAATAATTTTCTTATTAATAAAATTATAATAGATAATAATGAGCTTCACCCATATATAGACGAAGAATATGAGAAAATACTTATAGAAAATATTGACACTATATATATAGAAGCCCTTAGCAATAGTGAATATTATTTATCTAGCCTTAATTCTATAATGGATTATATTAAAAATATTTCTGTTACAGATTCTGCTATTTTAAGTGAAAGAGATATAGAAGATTTAAAAGACGGATTTGCTTGGATATTAGATTCTATACCAAGGGTAATATTTCTTTGCAATATGAGTTTAGAAAGCCATAATTCTATGCATTTACTAAAGATGCTTGAAGTAAAATTAGAGAGATTAACATCATTAACAGAGAAAAAAGAAGATATAGAAAAAATAAGAGATTATTTTAATGATGATATTAAGCCATTCATTAATGATAAATTAATGCCTACTATGGAACTTATTATGGAAGATGCTAAAATTAATACTATAATAATGTTTTCTAACAATATTAATTCTGATAATGCATTATATAAAATAGGCACTCTTCCTAAGTTTTATGATTTTATAATAGAACTATTAGATAAAATTGTAAGCAAGCTTCAAACAGGAAATGATAAAGAAGCATTTTTGTATGCAGAAAAATTTTCAAGAGTAGTAAGTTTCTCTTTTACAATACTTTCAAAAGTGGCAGATATATGCTCCATAGATTATAACAATATAAAAATAAATAAAATAAGTCTTTATGATTCAATAGAAGATTTTAACAGTATGATGAATAATGTTTTAGAAGCATTTTCTAATGAAGACTATATATCTATAGCAGACATATTGGAATATGAAATAAAAGATAAATTAAAAGATATTATTAATTATATACCTGTTGTAGAGGAATACATTGAAAAACTCAATGTTTGATTTTACAGAAGAAGACAACTCATTTCTTCCAATGGCAGAGCGTATGCGTCCCACTTCTATAGAGGAAGTTTATGGGCAAAAGCATATTCTATCAGAAAATAAAACTCTAAGAAAAATGATTGATAAAGATAAAATTACTTCTATGGTTTTTTTTGGTCCTCCGGGAGTTGGAAAATCAACAGTTGCTTCTATAATTGCTAAGAAAACTAAAAGAGAATATATAAAATTAAATGCTGTACTTTCTAATGTGTCTGAAATTAGAGATGCTATTAAAAAGGCAGAAAAAAATCTATCCAACGAAAAAAAGACAATACTTTTTATTGATGAAATACATAGGTTTAATAAATCTCAGCAAGATGCTTTACTTCCCGCTGTAGAAAATGGGACAATTATTCTTATTGGAAGCACAACACAAAATCCTTATTTTTATTTAACTAATGCACTTCTTTCGCGTATAATGCTTTTTGAGTTTAAGAACCTCGAAGATGAAGACATTAGAGAGGCTGTTGTTAATGCTATTAAAGATAAAAGAGGACTCGGCGAAGATGATATTGATGTAGAAGATAAAGCTATAGATTTAATAGTAAAGTTTTCGCATGGAGATGTAAGAAAAGCTTTAACATATCTTGAAACATCATACTTAGCTACACAAATAGATGAAACAAAAGAAAAACTCACAATCACAGAAGAGATAGTAAAAGATGTTACAACCAAGCAGGCATTAAACTTTGATGAAGATGAGCATTACAACACTATTAGTGCTTTTATAAAAAGTGTGAGAGGAAGCGACCCAAATGCAGCAATTTATTATTTGGCAAGAATGCTTGAGTCAGGAGAAGACCCAAGATATATAGCAAGACGCCTTTGCATATTAGCTGCTGAGGACATAGGACTTGCAGACCCTAATGCACTTAATATAGCATCATCGCTTCTTAATATAGTTGAGTTTATAGGTATGCCGGAAGGAAGAATACCTCTTGCAGAGGTTACTATATATTTGGCACTTTGCCCGAAATCTAATTCTGCATATAACGCCATTAACAAAGCATTAAAAGACGTGAGAAACGGAGAGCTTTATTCTATACCGAATTATTTGAAAGATAACAACTCAGCATCATTTGACAGAAAGAGTAATGAAGATTATAAATATCCTCATGATTATCCTTATCATATAATAAAGCAGGACTACTTAGAAAAAGGTATTAGAAAAAATTATTATGAAGCGGTAGAGATAGGAGAGGAAAGAGAGCTTAAGAAAAGATATGAATGGATAATTAAGCATATATATGATTAAGTTATATTTAGTAAAGTTATTTTTTATCCTAATTTTGCCTCATCTCTGTGTTTTCTTCGTAAAGAACTGCATTTTTAGACAAAGATACATTTATTATTTTATAGTTTATAGATATTCCAAACATATAAAGCTAAAATATTTGTATTATCTATATTTCTAAAATATTAGCTATGGTACCTGTACTTTTTGCAACTTTTTGCTACGGGAAAAAGTTGATAAAAAATAATTATTTTAATATATTCTGAAAATTTTTAAGTCTGTAAAAATTTAGTCTTTATATTTTATTGTTTTCGGGGACTAGCCCCCGCACCCCCACTTCTTTTGCTGCAGCAAAGAAGCAAAAGAACTGCATTTTTACACAAATATACATCTACTATTTTGTACCTTATAATATATAATAATCTAAACAACAATATTAAAGGAAAATACAATATGACTATAAGAAAAACAACTGCTAATGATATAGATAAACTCTTAGAAATATTTGATTATGCCAGAGAATATATGAAAGCAAATAATAATCCAAATCAATGGGTTAATGGTTATCCATCAAGAGAAGATGTAGAACAAGACATTAAAAAAAATGAAAGTTATGTATGTTTAGATGATGATAATAATATAATAGCAACATTTTGTTTTTTTATAGGCATTGAAGAAGATTATAATGAAATATACGAAGGTAAGTGGCTTAATAACAATAAATATGGAGTTATACACAGAATAGCAACTTTAAAAAATCAAAAAGGAGTAGGCTCTTTTTGCATGAAATACTGTTTTGATATATGCAAAAATATGAGAGTAGATACACATAAAGACAATATACCAATGCAAAGGCTTTTAGAGAAAGAAGGTTTTACAAAGTGCGGCATAATAAAATTAAGAAGAAACGGAGCGGAAAGAATAGCTTTTCAGAAGAGCGAATAAAGTTAATTTTCTATTTCTTTATCATACCATTCTGTATTGCCAAGATTTTCTTTTAATGCTTCTTGTAAACCATATAAATCATAGTATACTAATAGCAGATTCTTATAATGTAGTTCAACATATACTAAAAAAATTTTAACTTTGTCAAAAATTATATTTTTTAATTTTAAATATTCATGGGGCTTTGTCCCACACCCCAGTTCTTTTGCTGCCGCAAAGAACCAAAAAGGCTGTATTTTTATCTAAAATTTAGGTTTTATTCTATCATTATTTTATAGATATTTTTAAATATAAAGTTATAGTAATTGCGTTTTTCTCAAAACTTATCAATAGTGTAAAAACTTTTTAACGAATTTAATACAACAACTGAATAGAATGCATGTGGATACGAGAGATTCAAAAAAGTTGCTAAAAAACATTCTAATAAAATTGGAGATGGCGGGACTCGAACCCGCGTCCTACGAAGCGCCCCATATTCGTCTACATAGCATATCTTATCTTTGAAGTTTCACTCTACAGGTAAAAGACAAGCAGAAAAACTATAAAGCTAGTTTGAGTATACGTAATATTAGGCTCAAACGGCACCTAATACAAGTTCTATGTGTTTCGACACCGATAAAGCAACCCATAGACAAATCACTAAACCAGTGACAGCTTCAATTAAGCTGCAAGTGCGTATTCGTCTGCACTTATATTTTTAGTATGATATTTACGTGCATATACCAAGCACGGCTATGCAAAATATGACTCAACCATCGCAGTCGAAGCCGGAGCATCCCCTTTCAAAGAACATATATTTATTATTATAATATTTTTTTTTATATAGTCAATAGTTCTGAATGCTTTACTTTTATATTAATTTAAGTATAATTAAGTAGTTATGAAATATTTATTAATACTGTTTGTTATAATAAGTTCGCAATTATATCCTTATGAATTAAGACTTCACTTTGCAAGGGCTAATATTTATAATAATACTTTATATGCCAATGTTTATGTTGGAAATGATATGAATTTTTATAATAATATAAAAAAATATTTAGATAACGGCATTATAACTATATTTAACTTTAGAGTTAATTTATTTAAAGAAAATTTATTATTAGATGATAGTATAAAAGATGCCCATTTTTTTAGGAGAATGTATTATGACTTTTTTACTAAAGAATATGTTATGTATAATTCTCAGACTATGGCTGAAACAAGAAATACGAACTTTTATGAATTAATTAGAAATACAAGCCAAATCAATAGAATAGAGATTATTAATACTAATAACCTTAATATACACAGCGAATATTATTTTAAAACAAGACTTTCAATACAGTTTGAAAACGCCTATCCATATTTAAATACTTTTTTTAATATACTTACTCCATTACAATATAGAATTAAATGGTTAAAATCTAATAATTTTTATTTAAATAAATTGTAATAATAATTTTTATATTTTCTTATATTATTTATAGGTAAAAATCCGATTTTGTATTAAATAAAGTACCTTGACTTTTTGTAAATATTTTATAAAATTATTTTTTAATTAGAGGAATTATGCATTATTTTATTAGTATATTAATTGCTTTAATATTTTCAAGCTATTCATTCGCACAAAATTATGGTTATGATAAAAATTATCAATCATATTTAGATGAAAATGGCGTAGAAATTGATGATAAACAAAAGGATAAAGTTAGAGAAGATATAAAAAAGTGGGCTAACTATTATTTGCAAAAACAATATAAATATAATGAAAGAGTTGAATTAACGCACCCCACTACAAAAGAGAAGAAAAAATTCAATTTTGATTGCTCCGGTTTTGTAACAGCTGTTTATTGGAGTTCTAATATAGCAGTATTTGAGAAGCAAGCCATAATGGACTCTAGCGGAGTAAAAACAATATATTCAACACTTTCAAAATATAAAAAGATATATAATGATAGTATGCCAAATGTTGGCGATATTGTGATGTTTGACAGAACTACATCAGATACAAAAAAACTTACACATGCTGGAATAGTTGTTGATGTAGATAGAGAAGAAGGAACTGTAACTTATGTACATGCCTCTACGAGCAAAGGGCTTGTTGAAGGCTATATAAATTTAAAATATCCTGATTTAGCTAGAAAAGACGGCAAAGTTATTAACAGCTATCTTAGAAGAGGAGGAGGCATAGATTCACTTGCATCAAAATGTTTTAATAGTTATGGTACTATTTTAGATATACCTTTAGAATAAATATATACATAAAAGAGTTTTTTTGGAGAATATATGGCTAATAATAAAAAAAAGAATACGAATAGAAGAAACAACATTCCTCAAAGCGGGGGCGGAAATCAAATTATTATAATATTGCTTCTTACAATGGTTGTAGTGATGGCAATAATGTATTTTCAGAAAACACCTCAAGTTAAAGCTCAGGAATGGGATTATTCTACTGTTGTAGAGAAAGTAAAAGAGAAATCTGTTACAGAAGTTACTATAGTTGATCAATATATAAAAAATGGTAAAGCTGTACAAACGCTTAATGGTAAAGTTACAGAGATAGATTTTTATTCTTATATACCTTTTTCTGCAAGCGGTTTTGCAGATTTTCTTATAGAGAATAATGTAAAAGTTAGGGGTGAACCTGAAAAACCAAGTTACTTTAGTATAATACTTGTAAACTTACTTCCTATACTTGCTATAGGATTTTTACTTTGGTTCTTTATGTTTAGACAAGTTCAAGGTTCAAACAATAGAGCTATGAACTTTGGAAAAAGCAGAGCAAGACTTTTAACAAAAGAAGATGTAAAAGTAACATTTAAAGATGTTGAGGGCTGTAAAGAAGCCAAAGAAGAGCTTCAAGAAGTTGTGCAGTTTTTGAAAGATGCGAGTAAATTTACGAGGCTTGGTGCTAAGATACCAAAGGGAGTATTATTAGTAGGCCCTCCAGGTACAGGTAAAACTTTGCTTGCTAAGGCAGTTGCTGGTGAAGCTAATGTACCTTTCTTTAGTATGTCTGGTTCTGAGTTTGTTGAGATGTTTGTAGGTGTTGGTGCTTCGAGGGTAAGAGATTTATTTGAACAAGGTAAGAGGTCTGCTCCTTGTATTATATTTATAGATGAGCTTGATGCTGTGGGCAGAACTAGAGGTGCTGGATACGGCGGCGGACATGATGAAAGAGAGCAAACTCTAAACCAAATGCTTGTTGAAATGGACGGTTTTAATACTGACACTAGAATTATAATATTTGCTGCTACCAACAGACCTGATGTACTTGACCCTGCATTACTTCGTCCGGGAAGATTCGACAGACAGGTTGTTGTTGATTTACCTGATGTTAAGGGAAGAGAAGGAATATTTAAAGTGCATGTTGCTAAGATACAGCATGACCCTTCTATAGATTTGTATCATTTAGCTAGAGCTACTCCTGGTTTTTCTGGTGCTGATATTGCTAATATGGTTAATGAGGCTGCTTTGATTGCTGCTAGAAACGATAAAGAAAGAGTAGAGCTTAAAGATTTTGAAGAGGCTCGTGATAAAGTTATGATGGGTCCTGAGAGAAGAAGCATTCTTATAAGTGAAAAAGAAAAACTTAATACCGCTTACCACGAGGCAGGGCATACTTTAATGGCAGTACTTCTTCAAAATACTGATGCTTTACATAAAGTAACTATTGTACCTCGCGGAAGAAGTTTGGGTGCTACTTGGACGCTTCCTTCAGATGGTAGGTATACACTTCAAAGAAAAAAGGCTATTGATGAGATGTCTTTACTTCTTGGTGGTCGTGTTGCCGAAGAGTTTAAATTTGGAGAAGATTCTGTTACTACAGGTGCTTCTAATGATATAGAAAGAGTTACAGAACTTGCAAGGAGAATGGTTTGCGAATGGGGTATGAGCAGGCTTGGTCCTATTGCTTTCGGTCAAAAAGAACAGCCTATATTCTTGGGTAAAGAAATTGCACGCCACAAAGACTATAGTGAAGAAACTGCTCAAAAAATTGATGAGGAAGTGCATAAATTTGTAATCAAAGCTTATGAAAGAACTAAAAAATTAATAGCTGAAAATGCTGAGAAGTTTGAGGCATTGTCTAGAGAGTTATTTGAAAAAGAATCTCTTGACATAGAAGATATTGAAAGAATATGTGAAGTTAAACTTGATAGAGTGAAAGATAAATTAGTTTATGCAGGTAAAGACCCTAAAAGAGGAACTGATGAACTTGAAGACCCTTCTGCTTATCAAGATGGAGAAGTAAAGAGTGTTAAAGATGAAGTATTTTCTACACCTATAAAACCTCTTAAAGATGAAAAATCTTCTAAGAAAACTTCTTCTATTAATAAAAAAATATCTTCTCCTAACAGAAAAAAGAAAAGCGAAGAGTAATAAATTATAAAATAATTAAATAAAACATATAAAAACTACGGTATAATTTTTATATCGTAGTTTTTTATTACTATTTATAATATGTAGGAAATGTATTACATATATAATAATATAGAAGGATAAAAACCAAAAATAAAACTTTTAGTAAAATAATTAATTGATTGTATAAAAAAAATTTTCTATACTGTACTCATAACACTTACTTATGGAGTTTTAAAATGAAAAAAATTGGTTTGCTGCCTAGAATTATAATCGGTATAATTTTAGGTATTTTAGTGGGCATGTATCTTCCTAGTCCTGTAGTAAGAATATTTGTAACTTTCAGTTCTATATTTAGTTTATTTTTAAACTTTATTATACCTCTTATGATAGTTGCTTTTATAGGATACGGTATTGCCAGCCTTACAGAGGGTGCTTCAAAGCTTATTGGAATTACAGTGGCTATATCTTATGGTTCTACATTATTAGCTGGAAGTATTGCTTTTTTAGTAGCTTCAAATCTTTTTCCTACCCTTTTGGGTGCTGCTGCTTTAAGCAATGTAAAAATAGAATCTGGTTTGGATAGTTATTTTTCTATACCTCTTAAACCTTTATTTGATGTTACATCTGCTGTAGTATTTGCATTTATACTTGGTATTGGTATTACAATGCTCAGACCTAAAAAGCAAGGAGAAGAGCTATTTTCTATAGTAAGAGACTCTGAAGAGGTTATACAGGCTGTTCTTAAAAATATAATAATACCTTTATTGCCTATACACATTTTAGGTACTTTTGCTAATTTAGCTTATGCTGGCAGTATACAGCATATACTTGTGATATTTGGTAAAGTATTTGCTGTTGTTATTACTTTACATATACTTTATATTACTGCTTTGTTTATAATATCTGGTGTTATAGGGCATAAATCTCCTTTAATGCTCATTAAAAACCAAATCCCTCCTTATTTCACTGCTGTAGGTACTCAAAGCAGTGCTGCTACTATACCTGTTAGCTTAATAGCTGCTGAAAGAAATGGGGTTAGCGAGCAGATTAGAAATTTTGTTATACCGCTTTGTGCTACTATACACTTAGCTGGTTCTATGATTACTTTGACTTGCTGTTCTACTGCTGTTATACTCATACTTGGTCAAAACCCAACTTATAGCTCAATACTTCCTTTCATACTTATGTTAGGTGTAGCTATGGTTGCTGCTCCAGGAGCACCAGGAGGAGCTGTTATGAGTGCTTTGCCTTTCTTCTATATGATTGGTATTACTGGAGAAGAATTACAGGGTTTGATGATTGCTTTATACTTAACTCAAGACTCTTTTGGTACTGCTGCTAATGTTTCTGGGGACAATGCTATTGCTGTATTTGTTGATTGGTTCTACAAGACAAAAATCAAAAAAGAATCTGTTGCTTAAATAAAATTATTCATAATCAATTAATGTAGAGGGTAGTTTCTAAGAGAAGCTGCCCTTTTTTATTTTTATACTTTTTATAGAATTTTAATTTGTAGATTTTTAACGCACGGTGAATAATCACTTGTATATTGCAAAAATTAATTATTAAGTTAATTAAGGTTTTAAATTTGTTCACCGTGCGGTGAATTAATCATAAATTAAAAAACAACTTGGGCGGGTGTGCTTTTTTTAGTAGACAATGAGGTTAATTAAATTAGAAACTATAAATAAAATATATGAACATAGAGGGCTGGATTTTATAAAAATTTTTAATATGTAATTTTATTTTATAGATTTTTTTAACGCACGGTTAACAATTACTTGTATATTAGAAAAATTATATTATTAATTTTATTATATTTTTAATTTTGTTTACCGTGCGGAGAGCTGATTATCAATTTAAATAAATTAAATGAATAAACAATATATTTTAAGTTTTATATTGTATCTTACTAATATATAGTATATACTAACATAATTATATTTAATTTTTATTAGCAGCAGAAAAATAATGAAAAAAAAGTTAGAATTACAAACAACAACTCTTTGGGATTATCCTTCTCAGCAATATTTAAAAAGTGAAGAGGAAAAACATAAACATTATATAGGAGCAACACCATCATATATAATATGGAATTTATTAAATAGATATACAAAAGAAAAAGATTTAGTAGTTGATCCTATGGCAGGAAGCGGTACAACTATTGATGTGGCAAGAGAGCTTAATAGACGTGCTTTAGGATATGATATCAATCCAAAGGCATTAGAGAGAAAAGATATTTTTAGAGCCGATGCAAGAAAAATACCAATAGAAGATGAAAAGGTAGATTTTGTTTTTGTTGACCCGCCATATAGTACTCATATAAATTACTCTAATGAAAAAAATTGTATAGGTAAATTAACCGCAAAAACAGATGAGTATTATGAAGCTATGGATAAAGTGATAGCTGAAATATTTAGAATAATGAAAAAAGATAGATATATGGCTTTATATGTTTCAGATTCTTATGAGAAAGATTATCCGTTTATGCCTATAGGTTTTAAGCTTTTTGAGATTATGAGTAAATATTTTATGCCTATAGATATAGTTTCGGTTGTGAGGCATAATAAAAGTTTAAACAAGGGTAATTATCATTTATCTGCAATAGAGCATAATTATTATTTGAGAGGGTTTAATTATCTTTTTATAATGTATAAGAAGGGTAATAAAACAATAGATAAAAACGGCAAGGTGCATTTAAGGAATTTTTAAGTAAATGTATTTAAGTTTTTTATAAATGATTTTATATTTTGGTTTTTAAAAACTTAATAATCAAAAGCATCTTCATCTATTTCCATATAATAACTATTAGCTTTTTCTTTTATATATAATAGAGATTTTGGTATCTCCATTAAAAATGATGAAGGAGCTTGTTCCATAGTGCCTGAGCTTATCCTTCTTCTTTTTGCGTATGTGAGGTATAGTTTTTGTTTAGCCCTTGTAATTGCCACATAAAAAAGTCTTCTCTCTTCTTCTACGCCGTTTTCTTCTTCGAGTGAAAAGTAATGAGGAAATACTCCATGCTCAAGACCTGTGATAAATACAACTTCAAACTCTAATCCTTTTGCGTTGTGAACTGTCATAAGTGTAATTGCATCTTCCTTATCTTCGTTGCTGTTGTCTTTATAGAGTGTTGTTTCCTCTAAAAATCCTCTTATATTTAAACTGCTTTCAGGGTTTTCATAATTGTAATTTAAATAGCTGTAATATGCATTAAAAAGCTCTTTTATATTATCTTCTGCTGTTGCTATTCTTATATTGCCGTCGCTTTTAAATATTGAAAAATAATCTATTTCTTTTAAAAACTCAAAGAATACTCCCTCTATATGTTTAGGGTCTTCTTCTATTTTTTTTGAATATTTCTTTAATATGTTTTTATATTCTTTAATGTTGTTAAGAGCTTTTTTTGAAATATTTGATTCTTCTATAATGTCTATTGCATCATAGAGTGTGAGATTTTTTTTATCTGCAAATGACTCAAACTGAGCAAAAGTTTTTTCCCCTATTCCTCTTGTTGGTGTATTGATGGTTCTTCTTATACTAAAATTATCATTAAAGCCTGTAATAAGCCTCAAAAAAGAAATGCTGTCTTTAATCTCTGTTCTCTCATAAAACCCAACTCCTCCTACTATTTTATAATTAATAGAATGAGCCATAAGTTCTTTTTCATAAGCTCTTGATTGGCTATTGGTTCTAAACAAAATAACTATATCTTTTGCTTCAAAACCTTCATCAAACAATAACTCTATTTCATTAGCAACCGATTTTGCCTCTTCATAATCTGTATAGCATATCCAATTTTCTATTTTATAATCACTTTTTTTGTTTGAAAAAACATTTTTTGTGTGTCTATGGCTATTATTTTTTATTACATTCAAAGCTGCTTCAACTACATTTTTCGGGCATCTATAATTTTCTTCAAGGCGAATTATTTTAGTGTCTTCAAAATCATTTTCAAAGTTTAATATATTAGATACGTTTGCTCCTCTAAAAGCATATATACTCTGGTCATCATCGCCTACAACGGTTAATTGATTATCTTGGCTTTGGCTATTATTTTTTTGAGCAAGCATTTTTATTAATTTGTATTGCTGCAAATTAGTATCTTGAAACTCATCAACTAAAATATATTTAAATCTCTTTTTATAATTATCAAGTACACTTTTCTCTTTTTCAAATAGTTTTATAGTGTTGAGTATTAAGTCATCAAAATCCATCACATTTTCTTTAACTTCATATTCTGTGTATTTATCATATACTTTTTTATAATACTCCTCTTCAAAACCAATATCATATCTCATTTCATTTTTTTTGGCAGATATATATCTTGAAACATCTTTCGGCTTTATAGATTTTGGAGTGTTTTCTTCTTTCATTATTTTTTTTATAACGCTTAATCTATCGCCCTCATCCAAAATAAGAAAGTCTTCTCTATAATTTAAATATTGAGCATTATCTTTTAATATTCTCAAACATGCAGAGTGAAATGTTCTTATAAACAGCCTAAATGGTTTTATTTCTGGAAGCATAGAGCATACTCTTTCTTTCATTTCATTGGCTGCTTTGTTTGTAAAAGTTACAGCCATTATATTTTCTGGTCTTATGTGTTTTTCTGTTATAAGGTATGCTATTTTTTTGGTAATAACTAAAGTCTTACCGCTTCCAGCACCAGCCAAAAGAAGAAGAGGACTATCTATATGAAGCACACCTTCTCTTTGATTTTCGTTTAAACCATTAAGTAACTCATTTTGTTTATTATTATCCATAAATATAAAACTCTAATTTTTTTAATATATTAAATTTTTATTTGTGGTGGCTTTGCCCCCATACCCCCACTTCTTTTACGACCGTAGGAAGTGCCTTCGGTATTGGTATAAAAGAACCTTATATCCTTCGGATACGCTTCGCGAAGAACTGCATTGTTTAGCTTGAAATGTTGGTATTATAATATAGTTTATACATATTACAAATGACAAAGCTATAGTACTTGCACTTTTTGCAACTTTGACGAAGTCCACACCGTGTAAGGCGGGAAAAAGTTGAATAAAATAAATTTATAAAATATAGTCGTTTAGCTATATAATAAAAGCTTTAATCTTTTTTGTAATATCTCTGCATTATATCGTCAAATATTTTAGCAGCTTCAAATATAATATAATCGCATCCGTCTATAGGGTCTCTATACTCTTCTTTCAAAGGAGTACAATCTGTATGCGAAGTTAATTCTTTAAACCTGCTGACAAACTCAAATTCTAACTCTTTTAAAAAAGTGCTTTCATGACCTCTCTCTATAATAAAAGCTTTAGAAAAAGCCATTATAGCACCAGTTATAATACCGCAGGTAAGACCCAATCCCATACCGCCCCCAAAACCAGCAGCAAGCTTTAAATCACTTTTATCTATTCCCAAATTATAAACAGTATTAGCTCCATAAAGCATCTTTTCTGCACAATTTAAATCTTCTTTCTTTCCAAATCCATTATATAAATATTCGTATAAAGTCATAATTATAAATCACTTTTTAAAATTTTATTAAAGTAGAACCCCAAGTAAGACCAGCACCAAAAGCTGTAAGTAACACATAATCGCCTTTTTTAATAGCATTCTTTTCAAAAGCCTCTGTAAATGCTATACCAACACTCGCAGCAGATGTGTTACCGTATTTTTGTATATTCACATAAAATTTGCTGTCATCAAAACCCAACTTTTTAGCAACAGCATTCATTATTCTGGTATTGGCCTGATGAGTAATTATTAAAGACAAATCAGTTAATTCCAAATTAGCACTTTTTACAGTTTTTCTTATAGTTTCATCAAAAGTAGTAACTGCCTTCTTAAAAACTTCTGTTCCTTCCATAGTTATGCTATTAAGTTTTTCATCAACATTTTTTTCTGTGATAGGCTCAGCACTTCCGCCTCCTTTTACTATCAATATCTCATCATTAGGCTCGCTTCCTATGTCTGTAGCCACTATTACTCCGCTCTCATTTTCTTCTTTAGCCTCAATCAATGCCGCACTAACACCATCACCAAAAAGTATTGCAGTAGACCTGTCTTCCCAGTTTACTATATCACTGCATTTTTCTGTTGCCACAATCAAAACCTTTTTGCATTCCCCACTCTCTATAAGTGAAGCTGCAGTATTAAGAGCATATATATATCCAGAGCAGGCAGCTGATATATCAAATGCAAGGCATGAGTTTTTTATATTAAATTCTTTTTGTATAAGTCCTGCTGTTGAAGGAAATGTATATGATTTTGTAGAAGTAGCAACTATTACAGCATCAGCATCATCTATTTTTTCGTTTTTTTCTATTAGTTTTTTTACAGCTTTTATTGCCATATTGGCAGAGCTTTCATTTTTGTCTGCTATTCTCCTTTCTTCTATGCCAGTTCTGCTTACTATCCAATCATTATTTGTATCCAATGTTTTTTCTAAATCATAATTGGTTAATATGTTTTCAGGCAAATATGAAGATAAATTTTTTATACAAGCTTTCATAAGCAATTTAACCCTCTCATTCTTAGTAAATTAGAAAATAGATTAAAAGATTATATATTAAAATAAAAATTAAAGATATAGTTTTATTTAACAAATAATTTACTATAGGTTTTTATAAATATAATTTTAATAATTTTTAACTATATATAAGTATACAAATTTACTAAAGTAATTAGTTATTATATCGATAAGTTTTACTATAATATATATTAATAGTTTTATAATTATTATCTTGCAGAGGTGTTCTTGTGTATAATTCTATAGTAGGCTATGCTCTTAAAATTATTAAAGGTAATATCTTATTTTCTATTATCATCTTTATAGCTATGTCGCAATTAATGACTATTACTTCTATTTTCGCTCTTATGTGGAAATATGAAATACTCCTAAATGAAAATATTCCTTTCTTTAGGGCTTTCTCTATATACTCGCTTCTTATTGTGCTATTTATTGTAGTATTATTAATTGCTATAGTTACTATTATATATATTTTCTCAAAAAATAGCCGTATGTTTTCTACTTTGAGAATTTTTGGGGCTACTAAATTATCTTTAAAAAGGCTTTCTTTATCTCTAAGCTTTTTATATCCTCTTATATCATACATTATTTCAAGCTTGGAAATTATTATAATTTATATTAGATACCGCTCTTATATCTTAACTATTATAAACACAACCGAAGTGTTAAATAATGCTTTTACTATATTTTGTGCTAATGTAATATTATTTTTAATATTTATGTTTGGTGCTTTTATTACTAATACCGTACTTCTAAACAGAGACCCTTATGAAGATTTGAGAGGAACACTATGAATATAAAAATTATTAATATTTCTAAAACTTTTTCTTTAGGTGTAAACAAATTAGATGCTTGCAAGGATATTAGTTTAGATATTAATCAGGGTGATTTTATAAGCTTTGTAGGGCATACTGGAAGCGGTAAAAGCACTCTCTTAAGCATTATAGGAGGTATATTAAAGCCTACAAGCGGTTCTATATATTATGACTCATACAAAATTGATAACCCTTCAGAAGAAGTATTATCAAGCTTTAGAAGAGAATATTTTTCATATATATTTCAATACCCAGTTATTATACCGACAATTAATGTACTAGATAATATTTTAATACCTTTAGCTTTTAAACATAAAATTACAGATGAAAAAATAAATCAAACAAAAGAAAATATAGAGCTATTCGGACTAAAAGATAAAATGCACCTAAAAGCAGCCCATTTATCAGGCGGTGAAATGAAAAAAGTAGCTATACTAAGAGCTTTAGCCTATGGCTGTAAATGCCTAATAGCAGATGAGCCTACAAGCGATTTAGACCCAGAAACAACTACTTTACTTATGGAAATATTAACAACCCTCAACAATCAGGGAACTACAATCATTATGGTTACGCATGCTCATAACATAGCAGCACATGCCAAAAATGTATATGAAATGTCTGAAGGTAAGATTGTTAGATGTCTTAAATAACTATGTAATTTTGCAAAAATATGCACTTTTTTTAAAAAAATATTACTTCTTATGATAATTTTATACTATCACTATTAAATTACTATTGATAATAATATTATTTAGCTATATAATTTTACTCAAAATTTAATAATAAAAAAAGGAGATTGTGTTATGTCTTCAAGAGTAAAAGAGAGTATTGAATCTATTTACAGTTCAATAGTTCAAAAGAATGCTGGAGAAAAAGAGTTTCACCAAGCAGTAAAAGAGATGTTAAGCACATTAGAAGTAGTATTAGAGAAGCACCCAGAATATATAGAAAAGAAAGTAATTGAGCGAATATGCGAACCAGAAAGACAGATAATATTTAGAGTGCCTTGGATGGACGACAAAGGGGAAATACATATAAACAGAGGCTTTAGAGTACAATTCTCAAGTGTAATGGGACCATACAAAGGAGGTCTTCGTTTTCACCCTTCTGTATATTTAGGCATTATAAAGTTTTTAAGTTTTGAACAAATATTTAAAAATGCACTTACTGGCTTATCAATAGGTGGCGGTAAAGGCGGTTCTGATTTTGACCCTAAAGGAAAAAGCGACAATGAAGTAATGCGTTTTTGCCAAAGCTTTATGACAGAGCTTCATAGACATATTGGTGCTGATATTGATGTACCTGCAGGAGACATAGGAGTTGGTGCGAGAGAGATTGGATATTTATTTGGTCAGTACAAAAGATTAAGCGGAAGATATGAAGCTGGAGTACTTACAGGAAAAGGTTTAGATTACGGCGGTTCGCTTGTGAGAAAAGAGGCTACTGGTTATGGACTAGTATATTTCACAGAACTTATGCTTAAAACAAGAAACGAATCTTTTGAGGATAAAAAGGTAATTGTATCTGGTTCTGGTAATGTTGCTATATATGCTATGGAAAAGGCTTCACAGTTGGGAGCTAAAGTTATAGCTTGTTCAGATTCTAACGGTGTGTTGTATGATGAAAATGGAATAAATTTAGACACTGTAAAACGTTTGAAAGAAGTAGAGAGAAAAAGAATAAAAGAATATGCTGATATACATAAAAGTGCTAAATATCAAGAAAATGGCTGTATATGGGATATTGCTTGTGATGTTGCTTTGCCTTGTGCTACACAAAACGAGATTAATGCTGATAATGCTAAAACACTTGTAAAAAACGGATGTAAATGTGTGGCTGAGGGAGCTAATATGCCTGCTACACCAGAGGCTATAGATGTATTTTTGAATGCTAATATATTATATGCTCCTGGAAAGGCTACTAATGCTGGAGGAGTTGCTACTTCTGCTTTAGAGATGCAGCAAAATGCAAGCAGAGATAGCTGGGATTTTGAATATACAGATGGTAAACTAAAAAACATTATGACTAATATTCATAACACTTGCTATACAACAGCAGAAGAATACGGCTTTAAAGGCAATTATTTGAAAGGTGCTAATATAGCAGGATTTGTAAAAGTTGCTGAAACTATGATTCCTTTTGGGTTAATATAATTAATTAATAACTAAACAAATAAGGGGCTTTTAAAGCCCCTTGTTTTTTACATAGTAAGTTTTTTTATTCAACTTTTTCCCGCGTACAAGCTGTACCACCTTGCCGCACGGTAATGCTATGCTTTAATTATAACTTCTTAGTCGTGCGGGGGAGTGCCTTTTAATGTGCAATAAAATTATAAAATTTATAATAAAAAAGCAGTCTTTTTTGTTCTTTGTGCCAATACCAAAGGTACTTCCTACGGTCGCAAAAGAACTGGGGTGCTACCCTACGGGCACGCTTCGCAGGAGGCAAAGCCCTGCAAATAATAAAAATAAATAAAGTTAAAATTTTTCAGTATATTCTAAAATAATCATATTTTATTATGATTTTTTTATTCAACTTTTTCCCGCCGCAAAAAGTTGCAAAAAGTGCAAGTACTATGGGTTTATATATTGGGAATATGTATTAGATATAAAATGATATTTCTAATGCAATTCATTTCAAGCAAACCATAAAACTAAAAACTTATCAATATTAATTTATTATTTAGTAAGATGTATATATTCTCTATTCTTTTTAGTTACCCTTCCAACAATAGCCGCACAATCAATGCCCTCACGCCATAAATCAGCAAGCATATTCTCAGCATTATCCTTATCTACACATATAAATAATCCGCCAGCCGTCTGAGGGTCAAAAGTAAGCATCTTTAAGCTATAATCCACATTCTCATCAACTAAAATATTCTCACCAACATAACGCATATTTGTAAAAGCAGCTCCAGGTATGCATCCCATATCCAATACCTCATAGCTCTTATTAAACATAGGCAAAGCTGATGTATTTATCTCTATAGTTACATCACTCGCCTTAGCCATCTTATAAGCATGCCCAGCAAGCCCAAAACCTGTTATATCCGTAGCACATTTTGCTTTATATTTATTCATTATAGCACAAGCCTTTTTATTTAAAGTACTCATAGCATTAAATACATCTGTAATAGCACTTTCTTTTATTAATCCCTGCCTCATAGCAGCTAAACAAGCACCTGTGCCAAGAGGCTTTGTAAGTATTATAATATCTCCATCTTTAGCAGCAGAGTTTGTAGTAATATTATTAGGGTTAGCGAAACCAATAACAGCCATACCATATTTAATTGTAGCATCTGTGATAGTATGCCCTCCTACAACCAATACGCCTGCTTCTGTAGCTTTGTCCTGTCCGCCTTTTAATATTGTAGCAAGTGTATTGAGAGAATTTTCTTTTGGATACATTGTAATATTTAAAGCTAATTTCGGCTCTCCTCCCATAGCATATATATCGCTTATAGAATTACAAGCAGCAATCTCTCCAAACAAATAAGGGTCTGCCACAACAGGAGGAAAAAAATCTACTGTAAATATAATAGCATTGTCATCTGAAATCTTATAAACTCCAGCATCATCTCCTATATCAACATCAGATAAAAGATTAGAATCTACTTTTGTTTTTAATATAGGCGATAATGTCTTTTCAAGCAAATCTGGCGGAATTTTTGCAGAACATCCGCCTTCTAAAGCACAGGATAATAATTCTATTTTCTCTTCATTATTTTCTATATCTTTCATAAATAATATTGTATACCTCAAAATAGTTAATTATTTATAATTATATTTAAACAGTTAAAAATGTCAATTAAGGTTTTTTGGTGTATGTGCAAATTAATGCATAACAAATTGTAATATAAAAACTTATGCTTTTATTTTTTATAAATTAATTATAAAACTACTTTAATGCATATTAAACAAAACTTATTTTTTTCCGTCTTCTGGAAATATCATGTAAATCTCTGATAATTTTGTTACTATCTTTTGAACTTCTGTTGGATTATATACAGCGAATACAGGAACATCTCCATTTATTAAATCAGATATAGCTAAAAACGAACGGGTAAAAAATATTCTATAATCTCTTCTTGCAGAGCCTGGACCGCTTCCTATATTATGGTCGTTTAATATATAAGCCTTATATCCAACATCTGTTTTATAGTATCCTACTCTTACAGTTCTTGGTATATACTCTCCATAATTTGGAAAATAAGCTCTATATTCATTCAATAACTCTCTGTAATATTCACCGTTTTGCGGTATTAAAGAATCATATATATATAATGCATAATCTTCTTCTTTAAATGAAGTAGGAGGATTATAAGTTCCATTTGTATAATCTTTGTAATCTTTATAATCTATAGTTTCAGATATTTTGTTTGCTTCAAAAGTTTCTTTTATTATTCCATCTTGATATACATTCACAATAATTTTATCTTCGCTTATATCAAAGTTGATTGATGCATTATATATTTGTGCTTCGGTTGATGTAGTATTTACTCCAAGTTCATAGCATAATAGATTTCCGTTTTCTAAGTATATATTTCCATACTTGCTTGAATATGTTCCTTTATAGTTTGGATTATTTGGAGAGGAACAAGATAATAATAAACAACATATTAAAGTTAAGGCTATTTTTTTCATAAATTATTTTTAAACTCTGCTATTTTTATAACTTAAAGAAATTATTATAATAAAATATTGATATTTTTCAATTTAAAAGTTTACATTATTTATATTTATAATATAATAGTATAAAATAATTTGTATTTTGGGTATGTTTATGAAGGATTCTCATCATAATAACAAATCAACTTCAAAAGTTAATAAAACTAAAAAAATATTAGAGGATGCTTTAGGTACTTTACTTGAAGAGAAGCCTTTTGAAGAAATTAGAGTTATAGATATATGTTCAAAAGCTAATATGCATAGAAGCACATTTTATACTTATTTTAATGATAAATATGAACTTTTAAAATCTAAATTAGATGAGTATGAAGCAAAATTTTTAGAGGATTTGCAAAGATACAAAATAGAAGATAAGTTAAAAGACTTTCATATAGATATAATGATAAAGATTCTTCAATATTTCTATTTTAATAGAAAATATTTAAAGATTATTTTTCAAAACAATAAAGATAACAGCATTACAAAAATACTTCAAAAATATTTAGAATCTTATGTTATAGAAGGTGTAAAGGATATGAAGCTTGCTAAACCTGATAAGCCTTATTTCTTTAATGTGATAGCAGCTTTTTATTCTGGAGCTTTTATTACGGTAATTAGTGAATGGATTTTAAATGATTGCACTATCAAACCTCAGGAACTTGCTGAGTGTATATCAGATATCATTATGCAAAGAATTTTTGTGTATGAATAAATCTCATATTTTTTAATAAATAAGCAAATAATTTACGATAATATTTACATAATGTTTTTACTTTTACTAATTTTATTTATTTTTATTAGTATGAGTATATTATGGAGTATAATTATGAAAAGAGTATTATTTTGTTTGTTGTTATCTATTAGTTTTTTTAGTTTATTGAATGCTCAAAATATTACAAAGGATAGTGAATATTCACAAAATTGGGTTAGTTTCATTAACAGAAAAACTATAGATATGCAAGGGGCTCTATATGAAGGAATACCTGGAGGCAATTTAGTATTAATTTCAGGAAGGTCTCCTTTTTTATTGGTCAAAGAGTATCATTTTTTGGGTGCAAGATCTGATAGTCAAGTTTATTATACGCATCAAGTACCTTTAAGTTATTTTTATGAATCTGCACCTACTCTTGGAGTAGTGTTGGTTGAAGGATATGCCTTGAACGGTTCTAAACTAACTAGGTATATAAATTATATAGATAGCTATAAAGCAAAGCTAAAAAAATGGGAAGATAATAATATTATATCAAGTAATAATACAAAGGTTGCAAAACCAGATGCTAAATGGACAGAATATCCTATACCGCAGCCTGAAGATGTTAACTGGGCTGAAGGTTCTTATGCTGGAGAATTGTATTAAGGTTTTAGCAGAGTGCAATATATATTTATTATAGCTGTAATAGTTATTGTAATTTCTGTTTTATTTTTTATCACTAACAATAGAGTTATATCTTATGACAAAGATTGGATTAAAGTAATTAAAAGAAAAGCTGTAAATGGTGATAAGAAATATGTATTTGAAGAGAATGGCGATATTGTTATAGATAATAAAAAAAAACTTACTTTAATAAAGGCTAAAAATAATAAGATGGCTGTTTATAGCAATACAGATTTCATTAATAAGTTTATGCTTGTATTTTCAGCCTATAGTTCTATCAAAGTTACTTTTATGGAAGGATATATTGTAGAGAACGATAAACTTTATTATACTTATGCTTATAAATCATCGTATTATAAAAAGCTTAATGATTGGATGAAGAATAATGGGGTTTTTGAATCTAAGGAAGTATGGGTGGCAAACAAAAAAGTTAATTGGAAAACTTTTCCTGCTCCAAGAGAAAATGATATAAATTGGGAGAAGAAAGTTTTAATAGGAGATATAGTTAAAATATAAAAAAAGAAAGTTTTTTTATTGTATTGCTATAGCATTATTGTTAATAGTATTGTATAATAATAAAAATTTATTTATGGATTTATATATGAAATTAAGATTATCTAAAAGAGCATTGCAAGAAGATTTTCAAGGCGACTTTGTTAAGATGATGTTAGAGGTTGCTGCAAAGGGTAATTTAATATCATTTGCAGGAGGGCTTCCTAATCCTTCATCATTTCCTGTGGAAGCTGTAAAAGAGGCTTGTATTAAAGTATTATCAAATAATGGGGCTGCTGCATTACAGTATAATAGTGTTGATGGTTATTTGCCTTTAAGAGAGTTTATAGCTAACAGGTACAAAAAAAGCGGTATTAATTTAGAGGCTAAAGATATTATTATTACAAATGGTTCTCAGCAGGCATTGGATATTATAGCTTCTGTGTTAGTTGATGCTGGGGATAATATTATGCTTGAAGACCCTTCATATTTGGCTGCTTTACAAACTTTTCACTTATATAATGCTAATATTCAAACAGTAAATCTTAAAGAAGATGGTGCTGATGTTGAAGAAGTTAAAAATGTGATAGAAAAATATAATCCTAAATTCTTTTATTCTATTCCTACTTTTCAAAACCCAACTGGTATAACATATACTAATGAAGTTAGAGAAAAGATAGCTAATATAGTAAAGAAGAGCGATACTTTCTTTGTAGAAGATAACCCTTATGGAGAATTAAGATTTAAAGGCGAGCATCAAAATTCTTTTGGTAAATTGTTAGGAGAACAGGCTATACTTCTTGGTACTTTCTCAAAGACAGTAGCACCTGGTTTAAGATTAGGCTGGATTGCTTCACCTGTAAAAGAGCTTGTTACAAAAATGAAAGAGTATAAACAGCTTGTAGATATGCATACTAATATATTTTCTCAGATGGTTGTTGCTGAATATTTAAAAGATAATGATTATGATGAGCATATAAAAACAATTATAGATTTATACGGCAAACAATGTAACTGTATGCTTGAATGTTTAGATAAATATATGCCTAAAGATATGCATTGGACACACCCTGAAGGCGGTATGTTTATATGGGCTACATTGCCTAAAGGTTTAGATGCAATAGAATTAGGTAAGAGAGCGGCAGAGGCAGGAGTTGCAGTTACAGCTGGGGAGCCTTTCTATGAGAGAAAAAGAGGAGAGGGTACTTTTAGATTGAATTATACTAATTCTTCTTTTGAGAATATAGATAAAGGTATATCAATACTTGGTAAAGTAATAGAAGACATGAAAAAATCTCAATAATTTTCCTTATTATTATAATATATTTAAAGGGCGGCAATGAAGCCGCCTGTTTTGTTTTAAAGTAAATGTAATATATATATTAAAAAATTTTTAAGTTTTTATTTGTGGTGACTATTATTTCTTTTATAAATATTCATAAGATATAAAGATAAAGTACTTACACTTTTTAATTCTTTTTGCTGTGGGAAAAATAACAATAAAATTTTTATTTTTTATACTTGCGGTGGCTTTGCCCCCACACCCCCAGTTCTTTTACCAAGTAGGTACCTTTCGGTATTGGTATAAAAGAACCAAAAGAACTGCATTTAATGAAGTATAGCTTTTTATATATAACAAAATATAAATATTATTTTAGATTTATATATTCCAAACATACAAAGTTAAAGTGCTTGCGTTTTTTGCAACTTTTTTGAGCGACAAAAAAGTTGAATAAAAAACTTATTATATATTTTAAAACTTTTAAGTTTATTATTTTTTATTTTCATATTTTGGGGACTAGTCCCCAATCCACTACTTCTTTTGCGACCGAAGGAAGTGCCCTTGTGGCGTGGCCAAAAGAAGCAAAAGGACTGCATTTTTTAGTCTAATATACAAGCATTATTTTATACCTAATATATATTCCAATATATAAAGCTAAAACACTTGTACTTTCGCGAAGCGTGCCAGAAGGGCGAAAACTTTGACGAAGTCCGCACCGCGTAAGCTACGGGAAAAAGTTGATATAAAATAATTGTTTTAATATGTTCTGAAAATTTTTAACTTTATTTATTTTGGTTATTTGCAGGGCTTTGCCACCTGCTAAGCGTGCCATTAGGGTACACACTCACAGTTCTTTTGCTGCCAAAAGAAGACTACTTCATGGCAACAGAAGAAAGTGTTTTAGGTAACCAAGGGAAGAGCTTACGTGTATGTAGCTATATGGTAAGTTGAAAAGCAGTGAAAAGTTATATATAATTTATTAATAAAATGCTTTTTTAAATATAGAAACTTTTATTATAATTTAAATAGGGAATTAATAAAATGAATGAATTTGAAAAAATGATTAATGGATTTGAATATAAAAGTACTGGAAAAGATTTAGAGGAGATGAGAAATAAGGCTAAAGATTTATGTTTGGATTATAATTTATTAAAGTCTAATCAATTAGAAGAAAAAGAAAATATTATTAAGGAATTATTTGGCAAAATAGGTAAAAATTTTGGAATTACTGCCCCATTTTATTGTGATTATGGATTTAATATAGAGGCTGGAGATAATCTTTATATTAATCATAACTGTGTAATATTAGATTGTGCTAAAGTTAAATTTGGAAATAATGTATTAGTAGCTCCAAACTGTGGTTTTTATACTGCTGGACACCCTATAGATATAGAGAGAAGGAATAATTATATAGAATATGCTTACCCTATATCAATAGGCAATGATGTATGGATTGGTGCTAATACAATAATTTTAGGCGGAGTAAAAATAGGCAATGGTTGTGTTATTGGGGCTGGAAGCGTTGTTGTAAAAGATATACCTGATAATGTTATTGCTTTTGGAAATCCTTGCAAGGTCATTAGAGATATAACCGATGAAGATAAAAAGAAATGTTTAGATTGGAATAGAAAATAGATTTTAGTATTTAGTGAAAATTTTTAAGTTTTGTTTGTGGCGGTTTTACTTCGGCACTCATAGTTTCTATTGATATAAAAGAATCTTATATCCTTCGGATACGCTTCGCGAAGAACTGCATTTTTATTATAAATTTTATAATTTAATTGTACATTAAAAGGCACTTCCCCGCACGACTAAGAAGTTATAATTAAAGCATAACATTATCGTGCGGCAAGGTGGTACAGCTCGTACGCGGGAAAAAGAACAATAAAAAATTTGTATAAAATAGTAGTTATAATATATACTAAAAGTTTTTAAGTCTGTCAAAAATATTTTTATGTTTTTTTATTCTCGGGGACTAGCCCCCGCACCCCCACTTCTTTTATTGATATAAAAGAAGCAAAAGAACTGCATTGTTTAGTTTAAAATATTGGTATTATTTTATACTAATAAATACTCCAAACATACAAAGCTATAGCACTTGTACTTTCGTGAAATGTATACGAATAAGCAAAATAATTTGCACTTTTTGCAACTTTGACGAAGTCCGCACCGCGTAAGCTGCGGGAAAAAGTTGATAGAAACTATTTTAATATATACTGAAAAATTTTAACTTTTTTATTTTGGTGTTTGCATGGCTTTGCCACCTGCGAAGCGTGCCCGTAGGGTAGCACCACAGTTCTTTTGTTGCACAAAGAAGCAAAAAGGCTGTATTTTTAGTTAAAATATTTTTAATTAAAAAAGTCATAAAAAATTACTAAAGCCTTTTTTCATTAAACCGAAACTTAACATAAGTATTATTTTATTAGGATTATAATTATGAGCATGTTTGCAGATACAACTTATGCCAAAACTATGACTATTGCTAAAAAGCTATTAAATGTTTATGGGCTTAGAGCAGAAGTGATAGCAGACAATATAGCTAATGTTTCTACACCAAATTTCAAAAGAAGCGATGTTACTTTTGAATATCAATTAGCAAGAGCTTTAGACAGCGAGAAATATGACGGCATTGAGGCAAAAAGAACAGACCCAAGACATTTTCCTTTTAATATGCCTATGAATTATAGCGAAGTATCTCCTACAATTACAGTAGATTATGATACCAACTACAGAAACGATAAAAACAATGTTGATATAGATAAAGAGATGGCTGAAGAAGCTAAAAACACTTTACGCTATCAAATGTTTTCACAAATAGTGAATGCTCAATATAGAGATATTAGAAGAATGATAGGCAATGCTTAAAAATATTGTTAATTATTTTGATAATTAATCATTTTGAAGGAGAGAATTAAAATGGGAATATTTTCAATAATTAATACATCTGGAAGCGGTTTAACTGCCCAAAGAACAAGACTTGATGTTATAGCAGACAACATAGCTAATGTTAATACAACACGCACCACAGAGGGCGGAGCTTTTAGAAGAAGCAGAGTAGTGTTTAAGCCAAGAGATGACGGCAATAAATATAGAAGTCCTTTTTTACCAGAAGCTTTGCAGCCTAATGTTGGTACTGGGGTGAGAGTATTCAGCATAGAAAAAGATATGGAAACTGCAACAAGATTTGTTTATGACCCTTCACACCCTGATGCTATAAAATATGGTGAGAAGGCTGGATATGTAGAGATGCCAAATGTTAATCCTGTTACAGAGATGGTTGATATGATGGAAGCTTCAAGGGCTTATGAGGCTAACTCTACTATGATTCAATCGGCTAAAACTATGTTTGGAAGTGCTTTGAATATTATTAGATATTAATTATATATAAGGATATTTTTATGGATATTAACAGCGTAATGAGTGCTTATTCTAAAACAGGTAATGTTGGTGATAATTATGGATTTGTATTAAAGACTACGGACCCTCGTCATTATGGACCAGCTCAGATGTTGAGAAGAAGTTCTAACAATGATTTGATAAGTAATTTTGGTACTATGCTTAGCGATGCAATAGAATCTGTTAATCAGAAGCAAGTTGATAAAGATAATATTATAGTTCAAGCAGGAATTAGACCTGATCAGGTTGATGTTTCTGATGTAATGAACGCTATTGCTGAGGCTGAATTATCACTCAGTTTTACTAAAGCTGTAGTTGATAGAGCTGTAAGAGCTTATCAGGAAGTAACTTCATATAGATAATTTTTTTAATAAGTAAATAATGGAAAAAAAGTTCTCCTTCAAAAAAGAGTTATTAAGGGCAAGCGTTTATGGTTTAATCGCCATAGCGTTTGCCAACTTAATATTCTTATCTATCTATAACAATAATAAAATATATATCACTATAATTTTAATTGTATTAGAAATAATAACAATAATTTTTGCTTATCTATATATATCAAATATTAATAAAAGATATTTAAACTTTATTAGATACAACTCAGTATTAGAACATAATATAAAAACAACAGTTACAAAAGAGCATATTATAGAAAGGCTTAAATATTTTGGATATAGTATGTATTCTATAAACTCTTCAAGGGTTTTTATTAATATAGACGTTGTAAAAAATAAAAAATCTATAACAATATATGCCTACTATTTTCTGCTTTTGGATATAGATAAAGACACAGAAGCAGCGCTTACAACCGTAAAAAATGAATTAAATGAAATATTAGATTTATATATAGATGATAACCAAAAATTATTTAAAACAGAAAATGAAAAACAAAAAATATTAAAAGCAAAACTATATAATCATGCTGTATTTATTTTCTTTGGAGATAATGCTTCTGAGAGAATAATTAATATATCTAAAGAAGGCTACACTAAAGAAAAGCTTCTTAATTCTAATGCACAAATATTTTCAGTTTCGTATATACCTTCAGAAAATAAATTGTATTATGCAGAAAAAGTAGAAGATGTCATAACAATTCAAAAGTTTCCAAAGCAGGATTTTGTTTATATAATAAAAGATATATTTTCTTTATAATACTTGGATAATATAATGAAAAAAACGAAAAACAAAAAGAAAGTTAAACAAAATAAAAAGACATATTATAATATAGGCTTTATAATTTTAATAGCAGTGTTATGTTATTTATTGTTTATGTTTTATAACTTAAAAAATTCTTCTTTTGATATAAACAAAAAAGATAATGAAGGTCTTACAGTTTTGATGCATCTTTTATCTGATAATAATTCAAACAAAAACGAAATAAAAAAACTAATATTAGATAACAGAAAAAAAATTGATTATACATTGAAAGACAGTAACGGCAGAAATATTTTGATGTATGCTGTTTTTTATGGGGATAGTGATATTATAAAAGATATTGCAAAGCAAATTGATAATATTAACGAAAAAGACAATGACGGAAGGACCGCTTTGCATTTAGCAGCACAATACGGCAAATATGAAGCCGTTGTATCGCTTGTAGAATTAGGAGCTGACATTAACATCAAAGACAATCTTTCATTAAAACCAATAGACATAGCAGAGTTTGAGGGCTTTGAGGATATATATAATTATTTAGAAAGCAAAGCTGATTAGAGTTATTTATTATTATAAGTTTTTGTTGTTCTTTTTCCCGCGTACGAGCTGTACCACCTTTCCGCACGGTAATGCTATGCTTTAATTATAACTTCTTAGTCGTGCGGGGGAGTGCATTTTAATGTACAATTAAATTATAAAATAAAAATGCAGCCTTTTTGCTTCTTTGCGGCCATACCTAAAGGTACTTCCTTCGGTCGCAAAAGAAGTAGGGGTTGTGTGGACTAGTCCCCACAAATAATAAAAAACTTAAAAATTTTAAACTATATATAAAACCAAATATCAAACAAGTTTTTATATAGATTTATTATATATTCTATTATATAATAAACTAAATATTAAAATGGAAGTGCGGAATGTTGTTTGTTAATCCTCAATTTTTACTATTACTATTAATTGTACCTATTATCACTTTTATATATATAAAAACAAGAAAAAATCATCTCTATTCTGTAAAGCACCCGCGTGTAAGTATGGCACATACTTTAAAATCAAAATATTATGCCAAAGATATACCGTTTATACTTTTAATGATAGGTTTAACTTTTTCAATAATAGGCTTAGCCCGTCCTGCTACGGTAGACAGCAGTGCTAATATTAATGGAGAGGGCATATATATATCTATGGTAGTTGATATATCTCCTTCTATGATGGCTGAAGACATGCTTCCTACAAGGCTTGAGGCTTCAAAAAAAACTATGGCTGATTTTATAAAAAAAAGAAATTTCGATAAAATTAGTTTGGTTGCTTTTGCTTTAAGGGCTTCTGTACTTTCTCCTTCCACTTTTGATTATACTTCATTGGAGAAAGAAATCGGCAATATAAAAATTGATGAAGAGGGTTCTACTTCTATTGGTCTTGGTATTGCTACGGCGGTTGATATGCTTAGGAGCGTAAAAGATGATGCTGAAAAAATTATAATACTTCTTACAGACGGAGAAAACAATTCTGGAGAGATAGACCCTAAACTTGCTTCAGAAATAGCTTCAAATTTTAATATTAAAATTTATACAATAGGGATTGGTGATGCTGCTGGAAGTCATGCTTGGGTAACATATACAGATCCAAATTACGGCAAGAGAAGAATTAGAGCAGATTTTACACTCAATGAAAAAGCATTAATTGAAATAGCAAGCATAACAGGCGGAAAATATTTTAATGCAAAAACAAGCTCTGCATTAGATAATGTTTATAATACAATAGATAGATTAGAAAAAAAGCCAATTACAGATGATAACCTTATTCAATACAAAGAGTTATATAAACCTTTTATTATAATAGCTTTAATATGTATTGCATTAAGTATTATATTATCTTCTACAAGATTTTTGATTATACCATAATGGATAAGTTTTTTAAATTTTGTGTATTATTAGTTTTAATATTCTGTGTTAATTTTAATAAAAAATTACCTGTAGAAAATTTATGCTTGTTTAGAGCAACTACCGGTTTTCCCTGTCCAAGCTGCGGCATGACAAGAGCTTATATACATGCACTCAATTTAGATTTAAAAAATGCTTTTAAATATCACCCATTATTTCCTTTGCCAGCGTTTTTATTTGTTATAATAGCTTTTAGAAAAAATATAAAAATATTTGATAGTATATACAACAACAATTTTTTAATAATTTGTTTAATAATTATTTTTATAGGTGTGTATGTGTTTAGATTTATCAATAGTTTTCCATATAGAGAGCCTTTTACATACAACTATAATAGTCATTTTTACACTATATTAGAAATTTTGAATTTAGTAAAAAAATAATTTTTAAGCTTATTAAAATTTAGTTTTTATGTTTTGTTAATTTCGGGGACTAGCCCCCGCACCCCCACTTCTTTTATTGATATAAAAGAAGCAAAAGAACTGCATTTTTATTTTATAATTTAATTGTACATTAAAATGCACTCCCCCCGCACGCCTGAAAGGTTATAATTAAAACAAAGCATTGTTGTGCGGCAAGGTGGTACAGCTCGTACGCGGGAAAAAGAACAATAAAAAATAATAAAATATAGCCGTTTATAAATATATTAAAAATACTTAATATAAGCTACTAACTGTTTTGTATTATTCGCTCTATCACTATGCCTATTAAAATCGTTATCACGCCAAGTATGATAAAAAATATCCAACTGTTCATAGATAAATAAAAATATTCAAAATATCTTATATACATATTAGCTAATATAAAAAATATAGAATATTTTATTATAGACATCTTTTTTATTTTTATACCCAAACTAAGCATTATAATATTTGTTATTAAAAATATAATGCTGTATGTTATAGTTTCTGCTTTGTTGTCTTTAAATAATATTACTGTGTCATAAGTGCCGAATATGCTCATAATTGCTAATACAATGTTTAAATACAATATTCCAATACTATAAAATATTTTTGAAAATATATAATATTTGTTTCCAAGTATTTTTACATTAGTATCTGTAATGCCTAATAAAAATATTGCCGCACTCATTAAAATAAGTCTTATATAATTATTAATATTAAAAATATAAGAATCAATATAAGGAAAATCAAAGCCTTCAAAACCATACCATGTAATTGCTGATATTAATGCTATTGAAAGCACTATATAATTTTTTTTAATATAGGCTATTATAAAAAATATTATTATAGTGATTAAAAATATTATTGTATAATTATTTTTGTTTTCAAAGATTATATAATAAATAGTAAATATATCGCAGGCCAAAAATATAGAAGATAATGCCACTATTACGGCAGAAGTTTTTGGAAGATTTATTTCTTTTTTTATCATCACTTCATTAATTATAAATCCTGATACGAAAAAAAGTGTAAATAAAAATGCTATAAAATAAAGAGAAAATATATAAAAACTAATAAAAGCTATAAAACCAATCATAACTAATACTATTCCCGTTATCATTATTGATTTTATTATAGGCTGCCAGTTTAGATATATGTTGTTACTATATTTTGAAGATAATGTTTTTAATTGTTCTTCAGATATGAGGCTATCTTTATACCATTTTTTTATTTCTTTTAATATAAATCTTTCTTTGCTGCTCATAGTTAATATTAAAAATTATTTTTTATAATATTAACATATTTATTAATTTTTTAAATAAATAATTATTGTCATTAGAATAGTTGTTAATATTATATTAATAATGTAGAATTGAGTTTATAAAGATTTTAATCAAAATAATTTAAAAAATTAAATATTTATTAGGTTTATGAACCTTTAGTATTGTTGATCAAATATTTTATTGATTATTTTTTATATTGCTATATAATATATTAATGTATAGATAGTTGTATTTTATAAACAAATGAATAATATTTACTTCCAAATTTTATATTACTAATACGATATATTGTTGTTTCTAAGAATGTTATCGCAAAATTAGTGATTTTATATATAGTAAACTTTTTGCTTTTTTAAGGACTAATGTATGATAAATAAAAATATCTTTCTTAGAATATATATAGTATTTGTTGTTATATTACTTATTTCAATAGCAGTATTATCTTTTTTAGGCAAAAAAGAAAGAATAGGATATTTATCTGATTTTAAAATAAATATTGATAAAACTTTTAAATTAAATAATTTTTCTAATATAGAAGAAATAAAAGAATCATTTACAATAAATAATAAGTTAGATTCTGATGCTGTTATCAATTACATATTAACAAATGAATCCATTATTCAATATAGTTATGATTTTAGAATAAGCTATTATAGTAAAGTATTTAGAAATAGCGATATATATAATGTTTATATAGATACAAATGAAATTATAACAAATAATAATATTATTAAAAAAATGAAAATTGATTATAGTGGGAGTCCGTTTGGTAATTTAGTTTCAGATAAAATTATAGATTTTGAAAAAATTGATAATGTTAATTATGTTTTAAAAATTAAGAAAAATATAATAGAAGTATTTATATTAATAAATGTTTTAATTATCATTATTTTCTTTTTTAGATATAAGAATAAAGAATTTTTATATGTTGTTAATTATATTAATAAATATAGGTTTATTGTAGCAGGTATAGTTTTTATATTATGCATAATATTTGAAATAAGCGGCTCTTCTGTAGGTATATATTCTAATTTTTTAAATACGGAATCTGGCGTACTTTTTGGTGAGTCAAGAGGCATAAGATCTGATGAATGGATGGTGTTAACTCCTTTTATGCTTTCTCAATATGAGAATCATACGGGTAAATTCCCATATTTTAGTGATACTATAAGAGGCGATAAAACAGATGTGTTTATGGTTTATGGTCTTCCTGTGATGGATATATCTATTTTATTTAGATTATTTCAGATTGGTTTTTTATTTTTGCCTCCTGCTAAAGGCTTATCGTTTTTCTGGATTGGGCGTTTGATAGCTTTGTTTTTAGTATCATTTGAAATAATGAAATTAATTACAAATAAAAATAATAAACTTTCTTTATTTGGTGCTATATTAATAACATTTGCTCCAACAATACATTGGTGGTTGGCAGTTAATTGGATTGCAGAATTAATAATATTTCCATTTTTATCAGTAATATTGCTGAATCTATATATGAAAGAAAATAATTTTATATATAGGAGTTTTTATGTAGTAGCTATATTTATATGTTGGGGTAATTTATTATTTTCTTTATATCCTGCTTGGCTAATACCATTTGGTTATTTATTGCTTCCATTGTATATTTGGGTCATAATAGAAAATTGGAAAATTTTTGATATAAAAACAAAGAAAAAAGATTTTATAATATGGGCTGTATTTTTTGTAATATTCATTTTCTTAGTAGGAAGAATATTCTTAAAATCTAAAGAAACTATAGAATTTGTAAGAAATACAGTGTATCCTGGCAGCAGATTTGAAACAGGCGGTGGAATATTTTTAGAATTATTTAGATGGGGTATTAATTTATTTCTTTCATATAAAGAACCTAATACAATAATGAGCGTTTGCGATCATTCAGTATTTATAGATTTTTTCCCTATACCATACATATATGCAATATACTTAATATTTAATAAAAAAATTAGGGATAAACTTTTAATATTATTATCTATTTTCAGTTTATTTTTCCTAATATATATGACTATTGGTTTTCCAGCATTTTTATCTAAAATTTCTTTACTATCATATTCCCCATCATATAGGGTTATTGAAATGTTTGGAATAATTAATATATTTATTTTAATTAGAGCTTTATATCTATATAGTCCTAATGTTAAATTTAAAACATCTATAATATTATCTATCTTATTTTCTTTGTTTATAATATTTGCTTCATATAAATATAGAGAAAATTATTTAGATATATTTATGGCTGCAATATTATTTATTATATTGTTCATTATTTGTTTATCATTCTTGAAATACAGAAATGATATATTTAAAAAAATATTTTTATCTGTTTCTTCATTATTTTTAATAATAAGCAGTATATATATCAATCCTATTCGAAAAGGTCTTGATGTAATATATGATTCTAATTTATATAAATCAATTAAAGAAATATCTTCTAAAGATAATGGTTTGTGGGTTTCTACAGTTGGCATAGGAGTAAATAATATTCCAATTATAGCAGGTGCGCCTACAATTAATAGTGTTAATACATATCCAAATCTTAAAAGATGGAAAATATTAGACCCTGAGTTAAAATATAAAGATATTTATAATAGATATGCTCATATATCATTAAATATTGTTGATGATAATAGCGAACCCCAATTTAATTTAATACAAGCTGATTTATTTGAATTAAACATTACTTTAAATGATTTAAAAAAAATTAATACTAAATATATTTTAAGCGATATTAGTTTAGAAAAATATAATATAGAAAATATAAAACTAAATTTACTTAAACAAGTAGATAATTATTATATATATGAATTACAATAAAGGAAGATTTAGTAAAATGATAAAAACATCTATTATAATACCTTGTTATAATGAAGAGCTTACCATAAAACAAGTAATAGAAGAATTTAAAAAATATTTACCGGAAGCAGAGATTAATGTTTTTGACAATAATAGTAAAGATAAATCTGTTCTATTAGCTAAAGAAGCTGGTGCAATAGTAACAGAAGTTAATTATCAAGGTAAGGGCGAAGTTGTAAGAAGGGCTTTTGCTGATATTGATGCTGACATATATATTATGGTTGATGCTGATATGCAGTATGATATTTCTGAAATAAAAAAGCATATAGCATATTTTTTGGATAATAGACTTGATATGTTGAATATTTCTCGTGAAGTTGTAGATGAAGATGTTCATAGAAAGGGTCATACTTTTGGTAATATAATGCTTACAGGTTTTGCAAATGCATTATTTGGAAAAAGATTTAACGATATGCTTAGCGGTTATAGAATATTCTCTAAAAGATTTGTAAAGAGTTTTCCAGCTCATTCTAAAGGTTTTGAAATAGAAACTGAACTTACGATATATGCTTTACAAATGCGTTTGCCTGTTGGAGAAGTATCTGCTAAATATTTTAAAAGACCTGAGGGTTCTTTTTCTAAACTTAACACTTTTAGAGATGGGTTTAGAATACTATTTACTATAATTTATTTGATGATGACAGAAAAACCTTTGATATTTTTTAATATTATTAGTATTATTTTCTTTATTATAGGTATGTCATTAGGGATTAGTATTACTATAGAATATTTTGAAACATTAAAAGTAGATAGGTTTCCAACAGCAATACTGACTATATGTCTTATAATATTATCAGCATTATCATTTTCTATAGGTTTGATAATGAATGCTGTAGGCAGAGTTATATCAGAAAATAGAAGATTTAAATATAATTCCATTAAATAAAAAAGAGATAAAATCTATATCTTAAATTTTATCTCTTATATTATTTACATCTGTACAACTAAAGCAGTGCCCATACCTCCGCCTATACAAAGCGTAGCAAGCCCTCTTTTAGAACCGCGTTTTTTCATTTCGTATAGAAGTGTGGTAAGTATTCTTGCACCTGATGCCCCTATTGGGTGTCCTAAAGCAATAGCCCCGCCATTAACATTAACTATATCCATATTAAACTTTAACTCACGAGCAACAGCAATAGACTGAGCAGCAAAAGCTTCGTTGCTTTCTATTAAGTCCATATCTTCAACAGTGAGATTAGCCATTTTCAAAGCCTTTCTGCTTGCCTCTATTGGCCCAATACCCATTATTCTTGGCTCAACCCCATGTGTAGCATAACCCAAAACTTTAGCCATAGGTTTAATTCCAAGCTCATCAGCTTTCTCTTTAGACATAAGCACTAAAGCAGAAGCAGCATCATTAATACCAGAAGCATTTCCAGCTGTAACAGTGCCGTCTTTTTTGAATGCAGGTTTTAACTTGGATAAAGTTTCCATAGTAGTACCAAATGTAGGGTGTTCATCAGTATCAACGACTATTTCACCTTTTTTAGTTTTAATTGTAACAGGTACTATCTCATCTTTAAATCTTCCACTTTTTATAGCAGCCTCAGCTCTATTTTGACTTCTGCATGCAAACTCATCTTGTTCTTCTCTTGTGATTCCCCATTCATCAGCAATATTTTCAGCAGTAACTCCCATGTGGTAATGTTCAAAAGCACAAATAAGAGCATCATTAAGCAAAGTGTCTTGCATTTTTGTTTCTCCCATTCTTGCCCCCATTCTCATAGCCGCAGCAGTATATGGAGCCATACTCATATTTTCTGTGCCTCCTGCTACTACTATTTCAGCATCTCCTGCCTTAATCATCTGTGCTGCCATTGATACAGCTCTAAGTCCTGAACCGCATAGTATGTTTATAGTCAATGCTGGTTTTTCTACAGGTATTCCAGCATTAACAGAAATCTGTCTTGCAACATTCGGAAGAAGTGCTGATTGTATAACACAGCCAAAATAAGTTTCATCAACTTGCTCTGGTTTGATATTTGCTCTTTTTATAGCCTCCTTTACTACAATAGTTCCAAGCTCTACTGCTGAAATGTTTGCAAATGAACCTAAAAACTTTCCTACAGGCGTTCTAACAGCACTTGCTATTACTATTTCTCTCATAAATATAATCTCCTAATAAAAACATTATTATGCATAGTATAGTCAATAAAAATATGTTTTACAATAGTTTTTATTTTTTATATAAGTTTGTGGTTTATAATGAAAAAAATTAAATAGTTGTATTATATAAATTTTTTAATTTGTAATAAATAAAAATATCAATGTTTATTTAATAATTTTGTTAAATTAATATTTTAGCAATGTTTTATTTAAAAAAGAAAAAGGACAGCATAAAAGCTATCCTTATATATTTAAAAAGGTTTTATTACCAAATCATTAAAGTAGAACCCCAAGTAAATCCTCCGCCGAAACCTGTAAGAAGAACTAAATCTCCATCATCGATTTTGTTTTCTTCCAAGGCATCAGTTAAAGCTAAGCCTATACTTGCAGAAGAACAGTTTCCAAATTTATTTAATACAACGCTTACCTTTTCCATAGGAAGTCCTATTCTTTTTGCAACAGCCTGCATTATTCTTAAATTAGCTTGATGCGGTACAAAATATTTAACATCGCTTAATTGTTTCCCCGTAGATTCTAAAACTTTATCTATACTATTAGAAAACTCAGTAACAGCCCTCTTAAAAGTTTCAGAACCATCCATGTGTATTTTAAACTCAGGAGCTTCTAAATCATCAGGTCTTATAGGACAAACACTTCCGCCATTAAGTACTATACTCATATCAGGCTCGCTTTGCATATGCATACCTATTATTCCCTTTCCGTCATCTCTTGTTGTAATTAATGAAGCAGTAGCAGCATCTCCAAAAAGAATTGCAGTTCCTCTGTCTTTCCAGTTAACATCTTTAGTGAGTTTTTCACTTGAAACTATAAGTACATTTTTACATTGTCCGCTTTCTATTAAAGAAGCAGCTGTGTTTAGAGAATATATATATCCAGAGCAAGCAGCAGATAAATCTAAAGCAAAACAATGATTAAGTCCTAATGCCTTTTGTAATTGTCCTGCCATAGACGGAAATATATAATCTTTTGTTACAGTAGGAACTAATATAGCATCAATTTCTTTTAAATCTACACCTTTTTTCTCTAAATTTTTAACGGCATTAATTCCCATTTCAAAAATAGTTTCATCGGCTCTTGCCATATGTCTTGTTTCTATACCTGTACGAGTTACTATCCATTCGTTGTTTGTGTCTAATATGCTTTCAAAATATTTATTGTCTAATATTCTTTCTGGTACATAATAGGCTATGTTTTTAATATATGCTCTTTTCATTGTAGGCTCCAATTTAAATATACTTTCCTAAGTATAAAATATATTTGTTTTTTAAAAAAATGATATAGTTATTAGTAACTATTTTTACTTATATTATTGTTATTTTAGGTATTGATATAAAAAAAGCAAAAATAAGCTCTATTGCCTACTTTTGCTTTTTTATAAAAAACTATTGGGGGGTTATTCTAATACAACAATAGCCTCTGGTTCTTTTATCCTAGGTAAAACAGTTTCCATAATTCTGAAAGTATGATTAAGGTCTTTTTGTTCTAAGTATGCAGTAGACATATCAACACCAATAGCTAAATCTATATATTGAGGCTCTACACATATAATAGCAGCCTTTTTACCTTTTATTGTAGGGATATTATATAGATTATGAATCATATTAGTTATTCTTTGAGCTTCAGTCATACCAGTACCTTGCTGTATTCTCTGTAAATCAAAAAATAATCCCTGACTCAAAGCTAATATTATTCTTCCAACTATTCCTTTTTCTCTAATCATATTAATAGCTTTTACAATATCAATGTATGGATTTTCACCAGCAGACCAATCACTAATTTTTAGCTTTTGTACGCCTTTAGTGTTTAGTATTCCAGTAACTCCGACAAACTCATTACCATAAAAAATTAATTCATCTTCTTTATTTGATAAAGTTTGTGCTGCAAATGATGTTACAGACAAATCTAAAGGCATTTTATTTTTTTCATTATTTTCTATATCTCTCCAAAGAAGAGTAAAATCTTGATATAGCTGCGGAAGTTCCACAGAATGTCTTCCCGAAGTTTTTACTATACCATCTTGAAAAACTTCTTCTCTATCATTTCTATCATATTGCACGCTTATAGTTCCAGAACCTAAAGGTCCGTATATATTTAGAAACCTTCTTCCTATTAAAGTTCTGCTTGCAGTTTCTATTACTGTCCTATCTATTTTACTCCAAAAGTCGCTGTCAAAAGGCGAACCATCTCTTGCTAAAAAGTCCATATATTCTCCTTTTTTAAATTTATTTTATAATATTTATTATAATAATAATTATTCTTTTTTCAAACTTCCAACTGTAAGACCTGATAAATCTGGTTCTTTTATTCCTAATTCTTCCATCATCTCTTTTACTTCCATCTCTCCAGAAGCGAAATGTTCAGCCTCTTTGGGGTCTAAGTGTCTTAAAAGAGCCATAAGTTCACCAACATGGGCCTTTTCTTCATCTCTAATATCAGCAAGAACTGCTTTAGCAACAGGATCATCAGTAGCCATACAATGAGCATCATATAAATATATAGCCTCTAATTCTCCAGCTATATCCAATCTCACAGCCTGTATCAATTCTTCTTTACTAATCTTTCTTTCAACATTTGCATTGAACGGGTTTGCAAAACTAGGCATATTTTCCTCCTTTGAAATACCTAATTATATTAATACAATAAATTACTTATTGATATTAATTCCTAATAATGAGTATAGTATAAAAAATTATAAAAGTCAACATATAAAACAAATATAAAAAGAAAAAATGATATATATTTACAAATATTTTTATATTAAGTATAATTTAATATAATATTTAAATTATATATGGAGTTTTTTATGACTATTCAAGAAGAATATTTTAAGAATTTATCTAATATATTAAAAATAAATTTCAATAAAAAGGGTTTTGCTTTTGATAGTTTTTCTAATAAGGAAGAGGCTAAGAAGTTTTTATTATCTCAAATAAAAAATGATGACATCATTACATTTGGCGGAAGCACGAGTGTTAATCAGATGGGTATATTAGAAGATTTAAAAGGCTATAAAAACTTTGTAGACAGAAACAACAAAGAATTAAAAGCAGAGGCAGAGATTAAAGCTTTTACTTCTGATGTATATTTATGCTCTGCAAATGCTTTGAGTAAGAATGGAGATGTTATTGCTATAGACGGAGGCGGAAATAGAGTTGCTGCCATGATTTATGGACCAAAAAAAGTTTATTTAGTTGTAGGAAGAAATAAAATTGCTAACTCTCAAGAAGATGCATTAAAGAGAGCTAAAGATTTTGCTGCTTCACAAAACTCTATAAGATTTAAAGTAAATAATCCTTGCTGTGTGGGTGATATGGTTTGTAATGAAAATTGCAATATAGAAGAAAGGTTATGTGCTTATACTGTCATTATAAATAAGTGCCATATAAAAAATAGAATACATATATTATTTATAGATGAAGAATTAGGTTTTTAGTGCATATTGAAACAATGATTTTATATCAACTTTTTTCCGTTGCAAAAAAGTGCATTCTATATGTTGAAATATATAATAGAATAATGCTAATATTTTTAGCTAAATAATGCAGTTCTTTGCGAAGCGTATCCGAAGGATATAAGGTTCTTTTATACCAATACCGAAGGCACTTCCTTCGGTCGTAAAAGAATTAGAGTGCGGTGCAAAGCCATAAAAACAATTAAAAAAACTTAAAAATTTTCTCCATATTCTAAAGTGATTATGTGCTAAAAATTTTTACTTTTTTCCTGAATTAGTATATTATTTTTTATAATATAAATAATATACTAATCAAAATACATCTTTTGGATTTTGTTGGATGATAATTGATATACTTACACTCTTTCCAAACTTCTATGAAAGCCCTCTAAATAGCGGCGTTATATCTATGGCAAAAGAAAATAAAGCTGTAAATATTAATATTGTTAATATGCGTGAGTTTGGTGAGGGTAATTATAAAAAATGTGATGATTATACTTATGGCGGAGGTCCTGGTATGATTATGACTTACACTATTTTTAAAAAATATTTTGAAAGCAACAACAAAGGGCACACTATAATATTTTCTCCTTCTGGAAAAACTTTAACACAGCAAAAGATAAAAGAACTTTCACAAAAAGAACATATCACATTAATACTTGGGCACTATGAAGGCATAGATTATAGAGTTGAAAAAAAATATGCTGATGAATCTATAAGCATAGGCGATTATGTTTTAAGCGGAGGAGAGATACCTGCACTTTTGCTTGTAGATGCAGTATGCAGATATAAGGGAGTACTTAACAATAGCGAATCTGTGGTAAATGATACTTTTGAAGAGAATGCTAACGGACTTTTGGAATACGAACAATATACAAGACCCTTTGAAATAGATAATATGAAAGTACCTGATGTTTTAATTTCCGGCAATCATAAACTTATAGAAGAATATAGAAGAGAGAGAAGCATTATAAAAACTTTTATTAATCGCTCTGATATGTTTAAAAATATTGATTTGTCAAAAAAAGACATAAAGACTATATTTAATTATTTAATAGATAAAACTAACAAAACATTATAATTTTTCTTTTTGACATTTACATTGTTTTTTATATATTATTACTAAGAAAATTTACTAAAAAAGAATTCAAATAAAACTATAGAGAGAATATAATAAAAATGGTAAGTGAAATATTTGCTAATAGATTATCAATAGGAATAATATCCTATGTTGTTTTTATAATATCAGCTAGTATGCATGAATATTCTCATGCGAGGGTTGCATATTTTTTTGGGGATAATACTGCTAAAAGCTTGGGAAGATTAACTTTGAACCCTTTTGCTCATATAGATATACTTGGAAGTGTTGTATTACCTTTGCTTGCTGCTGTTACGGGTATACCTGTTATTGGATGGATGAAAGCTGTTCCTGTGGATTCAAGGAATTTTTCTAATTTTGAGAGGGATCAAGCTTTAGTCTCTTTTGCCGGACCTTTTGCTAACTTAATGCTTGCTAGTGTTTCTTTTATTATAATAAAGATTTTAGCTTTTCCTATAGACGGTACTTTTGTAATATATAAATTAATAATGGCATTACAAGCTAATTCAAATATGCTTACTAATATATTTTCAAATGCATTGCCAATCGTAATTACAATGCTTATAATGTTTTATATGATTAATATAATGCTAATGTTTTTTAATTTGCTTCCTTTCCCTCCATTAGACGGCGGTTGGATATTAAGATTTTTTTTATCAAATAAAGGCAAAAATACTTATGACAGAATATACCCTTATGGTTTTTTAATATTATATGCTTTGCTTTTCTTTGGAATACTAAGAACTATATTATCATTCATACAAACTATAGCAACATATATATTAGGCAATTCTATTAATGCATTATTTTCTATATAATTAATATCTTTATTTAAGAATATATTTGATTTTTAATTAATGCATTATTAAAACGATTATTTTATATAATCTTTTTATTGTTCTTTTTCCCGCGTACGAGCTGTACCACCTTGCCGCACGGTAATGCTATGCTTTAATTATAACTTTTTAGTCGTGCGGGGGAGTGCATTTTAATGTACAATTAAATTATAAAATTTATAATAAAAATGCAGCCTTTTTGGTTCTTTGTGGCCACGCCGCAAGGGCACTTCCTACGGTCGCCCTGAAGGACTCCCTTCAGTCGCAAAAGAACTGGGGGTGTGTACCCTAGTGGCACGTTTCGCAGGGGGCAAAGCCACCACAAATAAAAACTTAAAAACATTATAAACTTTAGTAGTCGTATTGTCTTCTTTTATCCTCTGGTCTTCCCAAATACCACCAATCGCCCGGACCATAAAACATATACTCTATAGAAAAATCAACAGTTGATGTGTTTGGAACATTTCCGCTGCCAAGTACAATTTTTCTGTATGTGATAGTCATATATAAAAAATCTGATATTGTAGCTTTAAACTTTACAAAGGGCTCTAAATAACTATAATCTCTTTTTTTAGGCTGGTATGGAAAAACATAACTCACTCCCGTATATAATGTCATAAAAGGTGATGTTATAATCTCAACTCCTCCTATTATTTCGCCTAATTCTAATATATCTCTTTGTAAATTATCTCTTGTATCAAATACATAAGCAAATAATATATTAATAGGTATCACTTTAGGAACTATTCCAAGCAAAAAAGCTCCGTTAAAATTAAAAGGGTCTCTATTTTCGCCAAGAATACTTTTAGAAAAATTGTAGCTCATACCAATTTTAGCGCCTAATGATAAATACCAATCTAAAAATGTTACTTTAGCTGTTGCATTTATGGCATCAAAATTAAAAGAATCTGTCATATTTGTAAGACCTGTTAAATCTTGTCTTGTATCTTGTCTTTGATATATAAAGCTTGCAGATACGCCTAATTCTAAAAAATTAATAGGTCTTACCATAAAATACGGCATAAATGTAAATGATAAATTTCTTTTACTAATATTTTGGTCATATAAATCGTTTATATATAATTTATAATTCTGAAACCAAGAGTTATATTCATAATATATACCTCCTATACCAACAGAAAACATTTTATTTTTTTCTATTAACGGAGATATATCAAAATAAAAATCATTTCTTATAGCATAAGATAATTGGCTTACTGTGATTAATATTATTAAAATAAAGAAAACTCTTATTTTCATGCTTCAAGTATGTTTATTATAAAGATAAGTCCTTTTCTATACTGTAACCATATCTTAGTTGCGCAATTAGTACTTGATATATTTGCTGAGTTTTAGCTTCTATTACTAAAGTTTCTAAAGCTTTTTGAGCTTCTTGATATGGAAGAGAATCTATTTTATATATAGCCCCATATTGTTTATAGGCCTGATTGATTTCTTCTTCAGTAGGTTTTGGTATCTTAGCTCTTATAGTTTTATCTATATAATTAGCAGTAACAGCATTTCTTGTTATTAGATTATCTAAAGATTTAGCTTCTGGCGTATCATAAAAACCTGTTTTTTTAGCATCATAAAGCATAACTTCCATAGCCGCAAAAGCATTGAACATACTGTCTCTTGCTTGTGCTTTTAATGCAGGCGGAATATTGTCTCCCGCTTGTTTTAAATTCTCGTTAAACATGTCATTAAATTTAGACAACGGTATAGTTTTTTCTTCTATCGTAATACAAGGGTCTTTAGTAGAAGAATATTCAAATTTTGTATAATTAGTTTTAGCATTTTGTAATATTTTATTATATTCATTACGCATACGCTCTTGAATGATGGCATATTCTATTTGAAGAGACAGCTGATCAAAAGTAACATTTGGCGGTAAACGATTTTTATTAGTATTATAAAAACTTCTTTTCTCAGCCTCTGTCACAACGCTAAAGTCTTTAGGCACTCTTTTTTGCATATATAATTGTACTATTTGATTATCTCTTTCTTTTTCTATTCTATCCATCAAATCGCTATCTTTGTCATAGCCTTCTTCTACAGCTTTAATATATAAAACTTCTTGCTCTATTATTTGATTAGCAATTTGCCATAACTGTAATTCATTTGTGATAATTATATTAATAGCCTCTTCATTGCCGCCTCTCAATGTTATTAAATTGGTTACATCATTAAGAAATTCGTTTTTAGTAATAAGCTTTTTTAAGTTGCCATTAGCATCTGTGATTTTTATAGCAAAATCTTCATTAGGATATAGAGAGCATACAAAAATAAATAGTATAGAGCTTATTAATAATAATTTTTTTTTCATACATTTTTCCACAAATTAAAAATTAAATTCATCATCATCAGTTTTATTTTTTCTTTTAAACAAACCAATAATAGAGTTTATTATATTCATAAAATTGAAATTGTCGGTAAAATCTCTAAGAGAGTTTGTAATACCATAAAAACTGCTGGTAACATTATCTAAAGCATCATGCATATCTGACAAACTTTTTTTTGTTTTGTCAGCTTCAGATTCTACAAATACTGCTATATTATTAACTTTTTCGCTAATAGATTCTATATTGTCTATTATTTTATCAAACCTGCTGCTAAATCTAAAATGTGTAGCAAGCAATACAAAAAACATAGCCAAGGTCAATATCAATATTGCTATAGCTATAAAAGCCAATGATATAGCAATAACATTTAATTGAAAAGTAATATCACTCATATTTAAATAACTATCAAAAATTAAGCATCAGCTTCATCAGATTTCTTTTTTCTTTTGTCTAAGAAATCTGCAGTTTTCTCTTTACCTTTTTCATATAATTCAGAAGTTTTTTCTTTACCTTTTTCATATAACTCAGAAGTTTTAATAACTCCTCTATGATATAAATCATCTACTTTATATTTAATATTATCCATAGTTTCTTTAATATCTTCTCTAGTCTCTTCGCCAGCTTTTGGAGCAAACAATAAACCTAATGCAACGCCAGCACTTACACCAAGTATAAAAGAAAATATTCCTTTAGTCATAAAAATATCCTCCTAATATATAATTATCTTCTAAGATATTAAATGTAATTACTCTTTTTGTCAACATACTAACAAATATAAATTTAGCTTATAATATTTTCAATATCATTTACTATTTTATCTATCTCTTCATTATACGACTTGAACCAGCCTGTTTTGGTTAATTTACTTATTGTGCTAAATTCTAAATCTTTTATTTCATTTTTTTCTTTGTCAAATATTTTAGGGTTAGAGAAATCTACTATAAACTTGTCATGCTGCAAATTAAAAGTAATATCAAAACATAGAAACTTATTTTTATCATCTATATTTGATACATAAAAAAAATATATAAAGCCATTATCTAATATTTTATAGTTTTCTTCATTTATTGAATTCTTTTTCACCCAATTTATAATTTCTTTTCTCAAATCATCACCTATTAAATTTGATGATAAAAATATTCTCTGTTCTGAAAACAAATTATTTACAAATAAAAGTAATAATATAATTAGATATTTTAATTTATTTCTCATATATACTATAAATTATATTTCTTTCAAAGTAGATAATATACTTTTTATTTTATTATAATAATTTTTGCCGCTCATAGAAGCTACCATAAACTGATGATAATAATTATTTGTTTCAAGTACATATATAGAATAGTGTACATCAACTTCTTTATAATTAGAATGGAACTCTGTAATATAAACATTCTTTTTATGTATAGTGCTTTTATTAGAGCTTAATATTATATTATTTTCTCTAATGCCATTTACTGTATTTTGATTGTACTCATCTAAAGTTATATTATTAATTTCGCTTTTCTTTTTAGAGAACATTATAAGGCAAAGAGAGTCTTTATTATTAATTAATTCAAGATTTGAATTTTCATTAAGCTCGTTTTTTTCTTTTGATATATGCCATTTATTAGAAAATTTCATTTCAAATTTTTTGTCATAGCTTTTAATATAAAAATAAGATTTTTGTATATGTTTAAAAATAAAATAAGAAGCACTAGCACCGGCAATTGCTGAGCTAAGAATTATTATTGGAATATTTTTTTTCATAGGTATATTCCTTATTTAAAAATATAATATTAATATTACGGTATAGTATTTTAACTAAAAAATCAAGAATATTTTATAATTAATTGTACAAAAGTATTGTATTTTTAATTGTTTGCTTTTTATAAATCAATATTGAAAAAATATAATAACATGGTTTCAAAATTATTACTTATAAATTTGTCCTTGACAATTTTTATATTTGTGATTATTATAAATAGAAATATAAAAAATAGTGTATAGGTGATTATTTATGAATGAGAAGAGAGAAAAGCTTTCAAGCAGATTAGGATTCTTATTAGTATCAGCAGGCTGTGCCATAGGTTTAGGTAATGTATGGAGATTTCCATATATTACAGGTCAATACGGCGGAGCTGCTTTTGTTGTTTTGTATTTAATATCATTAGTAATATTAGGGCTTCCAATACTTATAATGGAGTTTACTGTTGGACGTGCAGGCGGAAGGGATTTAGCTGGTTCTTACAGAAACTTGGAGAAAAAAGGTCATAAATGGCATATTATTGGTTATGTACAGATTTTTGGCTGTGTTTTACTTTTAATGTTTTATACTACTATAGCTGGCTGGTGTTTATATTTCTGTTATTCTATGGCTATGGGTTATATGGACGGATTAAGCCCTGAGCAAGTTCAGGCATTTTTTGGCAATATGCTTGCTTCACCTAAAACATTAATATTTTGGATGTTTATTGCTGTTGTTGTTGCTACAGTGGTTTGTTTTAAAGGACTTGAAAATGGTGTTGAGAGAGTAAGTAAGATTATGATGACTTTACTTTTCTTTGTACTTCTTATTCTTATAGTGAGAGCTGTTACTTTGCCTAATGCTAAAGAAGGTCTTAAATTTTATTTGCTTCCAAATTTCAAAAATATGTTTGGCGATGGAATTGCTGGTTTTTCTAAAGTAGCTTATGCTGCTATAGGTCAGGCTTTCTTTACTTTGAGTTTGGGTATTGGTGCTATGACTATATTTGGAAGCTATATAGATAAAAATTATTCATTAACTGGCGAATCTATAATGGTTGTTATATTAGATACTTTGATAGCATTATTATCTGGTCTTGTAATATTCCCTACAACTTTCTCTTTTGGAGTAAATCCTGGTCAGGGTGCTGGTTTAGTATTTCTTACTTTGCCTAATATATTTAATTCTATGGTTTTAGGCAGATTATGGGGAGCATTATTCTTCTTATTCTTATCTATTGCGGCATTAACTACTATTATTGCTGTATTTGAAAATATTATAGCTTTCACTATGTCTGAAACTAAATGGAACCGTAAAAAAACTACAATAGTTGTTTCTATATCTATATTTATATTAAGCTTGCCTGCTGCTTTAGGTTCTAATGTATTATCATTTATTAAACCTTTGGGTGAAGGAACTAGCATAATAGACGGTTTAGACTTCTTAGTTTCTAACAACTTCCTTCCTTTGGGCGGTATAATAATATTAATATTCTGTACTAGAGAGCTTGGCTGGGGTTGGAATAACTTCCTTAAAGAAGCTGATACTGGTAAGGGTTTGAAATTCCCTAAATGGTCTAGATTCTATGTTAGTTATATACTTCCTCTTATAGTGCTTACAATTTTTGTTGTTGACTATATTAATAAGTTTTTTCTAAAATAATAGGCTATTAAATGAAAGAAGAAGAGTTAAAGAAGCATATAGACATTATATACGACCATTGGTATGAAACTAATAGGTTTTATCATATATGGGCAAAACAGTATGGCATAACAGATTTAACTTTGTTTACACTAGGGTTAATTTATTATAATAAAGAATGCCCGCAGAATATGGTTACAGAGAAATTGTGCATACCAAAGCAAACAAGCTGTTCTCTTCTTAATGGTCTTGAGAAAAAGGGCTACATTACAAGAAAAATTAATTCCAAAGACAAAAGAAACAAAATTATTACTCTCACCAAAAAGGGTATTAAGTTTGCCGAGCCTATATTAGAAAAACTTGAAAAACTTGATACAGATATGCTTGCTTCATTAAAAGATGAGGATATAGTGAAGTATACAAATTGTCTAAAAGAGCTGATTAAGTTTATGGAGAATTATTCTAAAGATTGATTTTTAATATAAGCAAGTACTATAGCTTTATATGTTTGGAATATGTATAAATTATAAGATAGTATCCTTATTTTAAGCATAAAAAATGCAGTTTTTTTGGTTCTTTTATACCAATAAAATAACTGGGGGTGTGGGGGCAAAGCCACCACAAATAAAAAACTTAAAAAATAAATTTTTAGTATATATTGAAACAATTATTTTTTATAAATTTTTTATTGTTCTTTTTCACGCAGCTTACGCGGTACGGACTTCGTCAAAGAACCAAAAAGTGCAATTTATATATTGGAATATTATAAACTATAGAATAATACCTATATTTTAGGCTAAATTATATAAGGCTTATGATAAATATATTCATTCATCATAAGCCTAATATTTCATGCTAATAATTATAAGCTTTAACGTTTTCCAAAATGAATACCTAAAGAAAGCATAGCTCCTATTGAATGATGCTGATTTATATTGTAGCCTCCAAATAAGTTGTTTATATCACTTTTATCAAATATCATATATTCATAAAAAATATTAAGACCATATACGATAGCTAAAGTTTCATTAACATTATAAATTCTATTTTCTAAAAATAAATTAACGTATGGAGATATTGGAACTTTATTTGGTTTTATATTTAAATCATCTATTATGGGTATAAATTTAACACCTGAAGATAAGCCGAAAACTGAATCTATTTTTGAATTTAAAACAGGAGTAAATATAAATTTTAATGCCAAACCTGTTGTTATTGCACCTGCACCTAATTGATTTATTTTATAATTATCATTTTTTAAAGATATCATTCTGGCATCTATTCCTGTATCAAATAATAAACTCATACTCCTAAAAGAAGATTTATTTATAGGAAAGTTATAACCTAATTGTAAATTTAAATCTATTCTTGGCTCAAAAACTCCGCCTGTTAAATCAGTAAAACTGTCGGCAAATCCAAATTTTCCAGCAAAACCTAATTCAAAAGCAGGAAAAAGTATGCTTGAAAAAATAAATATAAAAGAAATTATAAATATTTTTAATTTCATTTTAGTTCTCCTAATATATTTAGTATAAAATATATTATATATTTTTCATATAGAAATATCAACAAAAAGTTGCAGAAATAGCAAGTGTTTTGGCTTTGTATGTTTGGAATATGTATAAAGTATGAAATAATACCAACATTTTAAACTAAACAATGTAGCCTTTTTGCTTCTTTGCGGCTGCAAAAGAAGTGAGGTGTGTACCCTAAGGGCACGCTTCGCAGGGGGCAACGCCATCACAAACAAAAAACTTAAAAAATAAATTTTTAGTATATATTGAAATAATTATTTTTTTATCAACTTTTTCCCGCGTACGAGCTGTACCACCTTGCCGCACGGTAATGCTATGCTTTAATTATAACTTCTTAGTCGTGCGGGGAAGTGCCTTTTAATGTACAATTAAATTATAAAATTTATAATAAAAATGCAGTCCTTTTGCTTCTTTGGGCCACCAAAAGAAGTAGGGGTTTGGGGACTAGTCCCCAAAATATAAAAACAAAAATTTATAAATTTAAAAGTTTTTATCATATGGATACGCTTTGTAGAGCTGAGTCCACGAGAACAAAAAATATCAAATTGACAAAACCGAATCACTTTAGTATAATTGAACGAGTATTTTTTTATAGGGCGATATATCAAAATGAAAGTAATACCTTCTGATAAAATTTTTAAAGATAGAAAAGAGAAAGTTACAGATAAATTATGTGCAGATTGTAATTCTTTATGCTGTCATGATTTGGTGATGGAAATATCTAAGCCTAAAAATGAAGAAGAATTAAAAACTTTGAAATGGTATCTTTATTTTAAGCATTCATTTATATTTATATATCAGGATACTTGGTACCATATGATAAGAAGTGAGTGCAGGTATTTAGATAAAAAAACTTATTTATGTACAAATTATGAGAATAGGCATGATATATGTACTAAGCACAGTCCGCCTAAATGTGAGAGATATGAAGAGTGGTATGATGTAATATTTGATGACCAGTATGAATTAGAAAAATATGTTTATGAGAAGAAAATAATTAAAAAGAAATCTTCTAAGTCGCCTAAAAAAATAGCTAAAAAAGTAAAATAAAAAAATGTATAAGCAATGAAAAAAGAAAAAATTGATAGAGTATGTATAACATATCCTCCTTTTGAATATAATAAAGGTTTTCCATTAATGTCTTTAAATAGGCAATTTCAATGGGTGAGGAATTTTACTGCTAATTACCCAATACTTTCTGCCTATGCTGCTACTTTATTAAAAAATAACGGTTATGATGTTTTTTTTATAGATACTGTTGCAAAAAAGATGGATATAATAGATTGGCTTATACAAATGGACAATATAAACCCGCAATTAATATTTTTTGAAGCTACTACTGCTACTATAAATTATACTTGGGATACTATTGACGCTATTAAAGATAAATATAAAAATTCTTATATAGTTTTGGCAGGCGACCATGTTACAGCATTGCCTGAAGAAAGTTTTTTAAAATCTAAAGTAGATTTTGTTATTACAGGCGGAGATTATGATGTTCTTCTTTTAAGTATTGTGAATCATATTAATAATGGAGAAAAATTAAAAGAAGGTATATATTATAGAACATCTCAAGGGAATATCAGAAATACCGGCAAATGTAAACTTGATTATCCTTTAGACCGACTTCCATTTATAGATAGAAACCTCACTAATTGGAAATTATATTCTAAAGAAAATGAATATTATAAAAAAACTCCAGCTACATTTATTATGTCAGGCCGTGGAGCTGTTTTTAACAATTATAATTGTGCTTCTTCTAATATATTATTTAATAATGTTAGATTAAGAAACCCTATTAATGTTGTTGATGAAATAGAATATTTGCATAAAAGATATGGTATAAAAGAGTTTGTTGATGTTACTGTATCTTTTCCTATGGGAGAGTGGCTTTCATTATTTTGTCAAACTATGATAGAGAGAAAATTAAATAAAAAAGTTTATATTGATTGTTATATGTATTTTACTGATTTAGACTATCATTATTATAAAATGATGAAAAGAGCTGGATTTAAAACATTAATTGTTACTTTCCCTTCTGCCAATACCAAGACCTTAGAAAAGCTATCTCCTTCATATATAAATATAGAGTCTATGATTGAATCTATTAAAATGGCGAGAAAGGCAGGACTCTTTATAGATATGATGGTAAAGATTGGTTATCCTTGGGAGAATGAAGATGATATTATATCTACTTTTGATGTGATAAAATATTTAATGACTAATGGTTATGTTAATACAATGAATACTTCAATTTTTGTTCCTTATCCTGGCACTAGTATATTTAATTATTGCAGGGAGAATAATTATATTAATACTGATAATTGGTTTGAATATGATATGCGCAGCAGTGTGATGAAATTGGAAGTTGATGATATTTTTCAGTATGTGGAATATTTTTATAATTTATCTTTTAATCCTATGTATATTTTTCATAAAATATTAAGTATTAGGGATATATATGATATTAGGCATCATATAAACTCTTTTAGAAATGTAGTATCATCGTATATCAATAGGGAGTAATAAAATTAAAAAATATTATGACTGAGCTTTGGGACATCTATGATATAAACAAAAATAAAAAAAACAAGCTGCATAAAAGGGGTTTGCCTTTAGATAAAAATGATTATCATATAGTTATACATGCTTGGGTGATTAATAGTAATGATGAGGTGATATTAACTAAAAGACACAGCAGCAAAAAGATATGTCCTAATATGTGGGAATGCACTGAAGGTTCTATAGTTGCGGGTGAGAGCAGTGTTGAGGGAGCTGTTAGGGAGTTAAAAGAAGAGATAGGGCTCTCTTTTAAAGTTGATGAGGCTACATTTCTTACATCGTTTATTCTTGATTTTTCTAATACTATAATTGATTCTTATTTGTTTAAAAGAGATGTTGATATAAATGATTTAGTCTTGCAAGAAAATGAAGTTAGTGAGGTAAAAATTGTTAATGAGAGAGTTTATAGAGAGATGTGTAAAAATGGTGATATTGTTGAGTCTTTGATGTATTTTTACGATTTATACAAAAAATAGCATAAAAAATTCTACTAAATTTTTTTTAGATTGAAAAAAAGAATTTATATGTTATAATACTACTAAACTAAAATGAAAAAGGATTTTCTTAAATGAGTTTAGAAGAATTATCTAATCAAGATACTGTTGAAACTAATAATAATGAAGTAAAAGCAGAAGGCAATTTTACAATAGATGAAAATGTATTAGAGAATCAGGAAGAACTTGAGAGGGTATTAGAAGCTGTTATATATGTAGAGGGTACAGTTTCTATATCTCGATTAAGAAATCTTTTTAAATGTGAGAATACTGATATAAGAAATTATATAGAAAATATTAACAATAGATATAAAAGTGTAGGAAGTGCTATAGAGATATTGGAAGTAGGTGATAGTGTAATGATGACTATAATACCTTCTACATTTGGCACTTTATCTGCAATATATGACAGAAAACGTAAAAAGAAAATATCAAAAGCTATGCTTCAAACGCTTTCTATTATAGCCTATAAGCAGCCTCTAACAAAAGCAGAGATTGATGATATAAGACAAAGCGACAGTTCTTATCATCTTAGAATGCTTATGGAAGATGGTTTTATAGCTTGGAAAGGCAGAAAAGATTATCTTGATAAAAGACAAACTTATGGAACAACAGATAAATTCTTAATGCATTTTGGTATAAACAGTTTAGATGATTTACCAAAATTAAGAGAATTAAAAGATTTAGAGTTCAACAGAAACGACTAAAAATAATCCGTATTTTTGTATGTGTTTTGCAAAGAAATATAATTTTAATCTAAAATGAGAATATTATTTAATACATATTCTAACATATAAATTGCACTTTTTGCTGCTGGAAAAATTTGATAGAAATAATATACATTGAAAACTTTTAAATCTGTCAAAATTTGTTTTCTATGTTTTTATTTCCCTCAGGGACTATCCCAAGAACCACCAGTTCTTTTGCCGATAGGCACCTACTCGGTATTGGTATAAAAGAACCTTATATTCTACGGATACGCTTCGCGAAGAACTGCATTTTTATTGTAAATTTTATAATTTAATTGTACATTAAAATGCCCTCCCCCACACGACTAAGAAGTTATAATTAAAGCATAGCATTACCGTGCGGAAAGCCCTTACGACGAGTAATGCGGCAAGGTGGTACAGCTCGTACGTGGGAAAAAGAACAACAAAAAACTGATAAAAAATTATTATTTTATGATATACTAAAAACATACATAATATTTTGTAGGATAAAATTATGGATTGTTTTATAGGAATAGATTTAGGAACTTCATCTGTAAAAACTTTGATAATATCTCAAAATGCAGAAATACTTTCTATTTCTCAAAAAGATTATAATTTTGACACCCCATATTTAAATTGGGCAGAACAAGATGTTGATGTGTGGTGGGATGCAGTAGTTATTACAATAAAAGATGCACTAAATCAATTAAAATCAAAGTATAATAATGTTGTAATTAAGGCTATAAGTTTTTCAGGTCAGATGCATGGTCTTGTAGCTTTAGATAAGAATGGGAATGCTATTAGAAAATCAATAATATGGTGTGATAGCAGAACATCAAATGAAGTAAATTATATAAATGAAAAAATAGGCAAAGATAATATAATAAAAATTACTCATAGTCCATTAGCAACAGGTTTTCAAATAGTATCACTTTTGTGGATAAAAAATAATGAAAAACACAATTATGATAAAATATATAAAGTGATATTGCCTAAGGATTATATAAGATATAAGCTTACTGGTATAATTGCTACAGATATAACAGATGCAGCTTCCACTTGTGCTTTTGATTCAAATGAAAATAAATGGTCTTATGAGATAATAAAAAAGCTTGATATGAGAAGTGATATATTTCCAGATGTATATTATCCTCATGAGGTAGCGGGAAAAGTTAGTAAAAAAGCATCGGAAGAAACTGGTTTAAATGAAGGCATTAATGTAATGTATGGTGGGGCAGACCAAGCGATGCAGGCCATAGGAAATGGAATTATAGAAACAAAAACTGCATCAATAACTATAGGCACAGGTGGTCAAATTTTTATGCCTATAGATAAAGCCGTGTATAACAACAATTCTCATACATTTAATTTTGTGATGCAAAATACTTGGTATTATTTAGGGGCGGCATTATCATCTGGCTTAGCTTTGAAGTGGGCTAAAAATAATTTTTGTAGTAATGGAGAATCATTTTTAGATATAGATTTAAATGCCCAAAAAATAGCAGCAGGGTGTGAAGGTTTAATATTTCTTCCATATTTAGCTGGTGAAAGAACTCCTCATATGAATAGTGATGCCTCTGCTATGTTTTTGGGATTAACATTAAAGCATACAAAATATCATATTTTAAAATCTATAATGGAAGGTGTTGTATATTCGTTAAAAGATTGTTTTTCAATATTAACAGACGATATGCATTTTAAGTGTGATAAGCTAATAGCATCTGGTGGAGGCTCTCACAGTAAATTATGGCTTCAAATACAGGCTGATATATTAGACAAAGAAATATATGTTTCTAAAACTAAAGAACAAGCTGCTTTAGGTGCTGCTATAACTGCTATTGTTGGAAGTGGGGTATATAGTGGATATAAAGAAGCTATAAAAGAATTAATAAAGCATGATGATAAACCAATAATACCTATAAAAGAAAATGTAAAAATATATTCAGAGTATTATCAAATATTTAAAGAGGCTTATAGGGTAAATAAGCATTTAATGTCATCGATTAGAAATATAGAACAGTAAATTATGATATTTATAATCTAACAATATTAAAAAATACAAACTAATTATAAAAGCTATAGTGTAATTTTTGTATACTTGACAATAAAAAAAAATTGTGTATACTAATTAATATATAAATCTTCGGGGCTAGGTGAAATTCCATACCGGCGGTAAAGTCCGCGAGCCTTTTTGATGTCTCTTTTATTCAAAAATGGCAGATTTGGTGCGATTCCAAAACCGACAGTTAAAGTCTGGATGGTAGAAGATGTTTTTAATGTAAACTACATGTCAAAAAATTATGCTCTAAGTGTGTAAACATTTAGAGTTTTTTTGTTTATAGTTCATACTATCCTACCAAAATATACCAAAGATTAATATAAATATTTTTTTAGAGTATTAATATATGCATGAAAAATATATGAGAATGGCTATAGAGGAGGCAAAAAAAGGAGAGGGTTTTACTAGTCCTAATCCTTTAGTTGGTGCTGTTATAGTGAAAGAGAATAAAGTTATAGGAATTGGGTATCATAAAAAATATGGTGAGAATCATGCTGAGATTAATGCTTTTTTGGATGCAAAAGAAAGAGGAGAAGATGTCGAGGGTTCTTCAATATATGTAACTTTAGAGCCTTGTTCGCATTATGGAAAAACACCTCCTTGTGCTGATGCTATTATAAAAAACAAATTAAAAAAAGTTATTATAGGCTGTGTGGATTCTAATCCTAAGGTTGCGGGTGGCGGCATAAAAAAATTAAAAGATGCTGGAATTGAGGTTGTAGTGAATGTACTTGAAGAAGAGTGCAGAAAGTTAAATGAAGTTTTTTTCTATTATATAGCTAATAAAAGACCTTTTGTTGTGATGAAATATGCTATGACCATGGACGGAAAAATTGCTACAGTGAGCGGCAAATCAAAATGGATAACTAGTGAAAAGACAAGAGAACATTCTCATAGGTTTAGAAATAAATATTCTGCTATAATGGTTGGAATAAACACTGTAATAGAAGATAACCCTATGCTTAATTGCAGGCTTCCAAACACTAAAAACCCTATAAGAATAATTTTGGATAGTTCTCTAAAAATAGATTTGGGCTCTAATATTTGTAAAACAGCAAAAGATATAAAAACTTTTATAGTAACTGTGAGTGACGATGATAAAAAAATAAAAGAGCTTGAGAGTTTAGGGTTAGAGATAATAAAAACAGAAAGTGATAATGGAAGAGTGAACTTAAAAGATTTGATGAGAATACTCGGAGAAGAGAAAGATATAGACAGTGTGTATGTTGAGGGTGGTGCGAGTTTGCATGCAAGTTTATTAAAAGAAAAGTTAGTAAATAAGGCTTTAATTTATATAGCACCAAAGATATTTGGCGGTTTTGAGGCAAAAAGCCCTATAGGAGGCGAAGGAATAGAAGAGCCTGATAACGCTATTAGGCTTGTTGGAAATAGTATAACAAAGATAGAGGACGACTTATTTTTGGAGTATTATTTAAAATATTAAATAATACTTGATTACTGGGGACTAGTCCCCAGACCCCTACTTCTTTTGGTGACCCAAAGAAGCAAAAGGACTGCATTTGTATTATTTTGCATTCAATGTCATCAAAGAAATTATAATTTATAAATTTTTATAGGATTACTTAATAATGTTTACTGGTATAGTTGAAGAGATAGGAACTGTTAAATCGGTACAAAGCAAAGTGATTACAATAGAAGCAAACAAAATATTTGATGATTTGCATTTGGGTGATAGTGTTGCTGTTAATGGTACTTGTTTAACTGTGTCTAGTTTTGATAATAAAATATTTAATGCAGATGTTACTCAAGAGACTTTAAACCGCACTAATTTGGGAAGTTTAAAAAATGGAAGCAAAGTTAATCTTGAAAGGGCTATGACTTTAAGCGGAAGATTTGGAGGGCATATAGTAAGCGGACATATTGACGGAGTGGGAAGCATTAAGTCTATGAAGAAAGATGACAATGCTATAATACTTACTATTGAAGTGCCTAAACATTTAATGAAGTACATTGTAGAAAAAGGTTCTGTTGCTGTTGATGGTATAAGTTTAACAGTGGCAAGTTTAACTGATAATACTTTTTCTATCTCCATTATTCCGCATACATTAAAAGAGACTGTATTATATTATAAAAAAGAAGGTGATAAAGTTAATATTGAAAATGATGTTATAGGCAAATATGTTGAAAGGCTTTTAACATTTAAAGAAGACAATGATAGCAAAAAATCTAATATCACAATGGAGTTTTTGCTAAAAAATGGTTTTTAAAAAATTTATTTAAGAAATATATTTGATTTATATAATAACAAAAAGGAGAGTTAAAATGAAAAATGTTTACAGCACTATTGATGAGGCTTTAGAAGATTTAAGAAACGGTAAGATTATAATTGTTTCTGATGATGAAGATAGAGAAAACGAAGGCGATTTAATCTGTGCGGCAGAGTTTGCTACTACAGAAAATATTAACTTTATGGCTACTTATGCTAAGGGATTAATATGCATGCCTATGAGCAAAGAGATTACAAACAAGTTAAACTTAAATCAAATGGTTACAAAAAATACTGATAATCATGAAACAGCTTTCACAGTATCTATTGACCATATTGATACTACTACAGGAATATCTGCAGTTGAGAGGTCTATCACAGCTTTAAAAGTAGTTGATGAGAATTCTAAACCAGAAGATTTTAGACGCCCTGGTCACATGTTTCCTTTACTTGCAAAAGAAGGCGGAGTGTTGGTGAGAATGGGGCACACTGAAGCTACTGTTGATTTGATGAGATTAGCAGGTTTAAAAGAATGCGGTTTATGCTGCGAGATTATGAAAGATGACGGCGATATGATGAGAAAAAATGATTTAATAGAATTCTCTAAAAAACATAATCTTAAAATGATAACAGTATCTGCTTTAATAGACTATAGAAAGAAAAATGAAGATTTGATGGAGCTTTATGCTAAGGCTAAAATGCCTACAAAATACGGCGAGTTTGAAATATTAACTTTCGTAAACAAAATAACAAAACAGCATCATGTTGTGCTTACTATGGGAGATATCAGCGACGGTGAAGATGTTTTATGTAGGGTGCATTCAGAATGTTTAACAGGCGATGCATTAGGCTCAAGAAGATGCGATTGCGGAGAGCAGTATAATTATGCTATGCGTGCTATTGCTGAAGAAGGCAGAGGTATAATGGTTTATATGCGTCAAGAGGGCAGAGGAATAGGACTTGTTAATAAATTAAAAGCTTATGAGCTTCAAGATAAAGGGCTTGATACAGTTGATGCTAATAGGGCTTTGGGTTTTAGAGACGATATGCGTGAATATTATGAGGCTTATCAGATGCTAAAAAAATTAGGTATTAAGAGTGTGAGAATAATGACTAATAACCCAGAGAAAATAAAACATTTAGAAAATTACGGACTTGAAATAGAAGAGAGAATACCTATACAGATAGAAGCAACAGAGTACGATTTATTTTATTTGCAAACTAAGAAAGAAAGGATGGGACACATTCTTGATTAATTTTAGATAGAAAACTTGTGAGTAATTTGTATTTGCAAAAATGTCAGTAGCTCATTATTAAACAAGTTTTTTATATATTTTAGGAGGTTTATTAATTATTAGGAGGTTTATGAAACGAGATAAAAATTATAATTAGATTTTATAATTTTTAATATGCACTTTTTGCAACTTTGGCGAAGTCCACCTGCGGTGTGCGGAGGGAAAAAGTTGAAAGAATATAAAATTTATTGATTCTTATAATTTTAATCAGTAGTAAGAATTGAATAATTGTTATTTATAAGCAAGGAGTTATTATGAAAAAAATTATTTTGTTTCTTTTAAGCATTAATTTTTTATGGGCATTTCCGCCTAGTGAAGCGTATTTTTCTGAACTTTTAAGCGATGATGGTAAAGTGACAAAAAATACACTTAAAGCCTATAATGTAGAAAGTTATGGTATGGTTTATTTTGATGGAGAGATTACATTAACAGGAGTTCTTGAAAGATCTGATAATTATGATATGGGAAATAATTATACTGCTTTAAGATTTTATCCTGATAATAATGTAGATCTTCCTTTTTTATATGTTTCATCTGAAATGGATTTGAAAAATCAAGGTGCTTCTAAATATGGTGATTCTTGGGATTTTAGCGGCGTTGAATTTGACAGATTGGAATTCGGTGTTTTATTAAAAAATATTGAAGTAAAATTACCAGAACCTTTGAATAAAAGATTTTTAGGTGCTGCTGCTGTAAGAGCTGAAGTTACAATTAGAAATTATCGTTTTTATGGAGAAGGTGAAGCATCTAGAGAGGCTTACGGTGATATTGTAGGTTTTAAGGCTTTAGGTGATGTAGAAACAAAGTATTTTAGTAAAAATAATTATAATTCAGGAAATGTTTCTTACAACGAACTTCAATATAATTCTAAAGACAATTATGTGAATATAAGAGATAAAGCAAATGGAAAAATAATAGGAAAGATTTTGAAAAGAGATATGATTTATAATGGTGGAGTTTTATTATCTATCAATGGAGAAGGTATTGATTATGTGAATTATGAAGATATCGAAACAAAGTGGCTTGAAGTATTTTATCTTCCTCCAGAGGCTGAAGACGGAAAAGATGCAATTCATGGCTTTGTGCATGGTTCACAGATAAAATTTGAAAACGGAGGCTATTAAAAGAGCATAGCAATAATAATAAAATTTTATAGCAAATTTAAATATATAAAGCTAGATAAATTGAACTGACGAAGGAAGTTAGAAGAGCCTAGATATCGGGAAATTTTCTAGCAAGCAAATTTAAAAAAGGATATAAACATGAAAACTTTTGAAGGAAAACTCGTTAGCGAGAAAAAAATTAAAATTGGTATAGTATGTGCAAGATTCAATGAATTTATTGTCTCTAAACTTTTGGGGGGAGCTTTGGACGCTTTATCCCGTCATGATATTAAAGACGATGATATTACAGTAGCTTGGGTGCCAGGTGCCTTTGAAATACCTCTAATAGCTTCTAAAATGGCTAAATCAAAAAAATATGATGCTGTTATATGTTTAGGTGCTGTTATAAGAGGTTCTACTACTCATTATGATTATGTTTGTGCCGAAGTATCTAAAGGTATTGCTAATGTTTCGCTTAATTCTGATATACCTGTAATGTTTGGTGTGCTTACTACTGAAAACATAGAGCAGGCTATTGAAAGAGCTGGCACTAAGGCAGGAAACAAGGGATTTGATTCTGCTATGGGTGCTATTGAGATGGTTAATTTAATAAGAGAAATAGAGAAATAATAAAAATATATTGGCTTAGTATTATTTTGGTTATTATATGTTGGTACTAAGCCGATATTAATTTGCTTGTTGGTATTATAGTTTATACATATTCCAAACATACAACGCTATAGTACTTGCGTTTTCGCGAAGCGTGCCCGAAGGGCGAAAACTTTTTGACGAAGTCCGCACCGCGAGAGCGACAAAAAAGTTGATAAAAAAATAATTATTTCAATATATACTAAAAATTTATTTTTTAAGTTTTTGTTTTGTGGTGGCGTTGCCCCCACGCCCCTACTTCTTTTGCCGAATAGGCACCTACTCGGTGGTGTCCCAAAGAAGCAAAAGGACTGCATTTTTATTATAAATTTATAATTTAATTATACATTAAAATGCATTCCCCCGCACGACTAAGAAGTTATAATTAAAGCATAGCATTACCGTGCGGCAAGGTGGTACAGCTCGTACGCGGGAAAAGAACAACAAAAAGTTGATAGAAAATTATTGTTAAAAAAAGCTGACATATATCAAAAAATATATGCCAGCCATAATTATTAAACTATTATTTATTTTTCGATTCTTACTACAGGTTTAATTAAATCAGCAGGTTTATCTCTCATCATAAATAAAGCTTTTTCAAGATTATCCCAACCATCAAATACATGAGAAACAAGATGATGTACATTTAATTTTCCAGAAGAAACTAAAGAACCAAGTTTTTCCATTCTAAGTCTTCCGCCAGGCATAAGTCCGCCAAGTATAGCTTTATGACCCATACCAACACCCCATTCAACTCTAGGTATTTGTATATAATCGCCTTTACCTAAATAGTTAACGTTACCGATTTTACCGCCAGCTTTTAGTGAACGAACAGCCTCAGCAAAAGTTTCAACACCACCGCCAGCAATAATAACTTTATCAACGCCTTTTCCATTAGTCATTTTAAGAACTTGTTCATCTATAGGACCATTTTTATAGCTAATGAACTCTTCAGCACCATATTTCTTAGCAGCCTCAACACAATTAGGTCTAGTACCCACAGCAATAATCCTTGAAGCTCCTCTTAAAGCAGCACCAGCTACCCCCATAAGTCCAACAGGTCCAATACCTATAACAAGTACACTATCCCCATATTGTACATCAGCAAGCTCAGCACCATGAAAACCAGTAGGCACCATGTCAGAAAGCATACAAGCATCTACAGGGTCAATATTTTTAGGTAAAAGAGCTAAGTTACCATCAGCATCATTAACATGGAATACTTCGCCAAATACACCGTCTTTAAAGTTAGAGAATTTCCAGCCAGCAAGCATACCGCCTGAATGCATAGAATAACCAGCTTGAGCTTCTACACTATTCCAATCAGGAGTAATAGCAGGAATTAATACTTTATCGCCAGGTTTAAAGTCTTTTACTAAGCTTCCAACTTCTACAACTTCACCGCAAGCTTCATGACCTAATATCATGTTATGTCTTTCGCCTATAGCTCCTTCCCATAATGTGTGAACATCAGAAGTACATATAGCTACAGCTAAAGGTTTTACAAGTGCGTCTGTAGGTCCGCAAGCAGGTCTTTCTTTTTCAATCCAGCCTGATTGACCTATTTTTAACATAGCGTAACCTTTCATATTTCTCTCCTTTTATATTTAAATTATACCTTATTAATAGTATATAAATATAATAGCAAATGTCAAAGTTAGAATATGAAAACTTAATGCTTTTACTAAATTTATATCAATTAGCTTGAGAAGTTATATTATCAGTTCCCATTTTTGAGTATATACTATTCAATTTATCTTGTATTATAGCAGCTGAAACTATACCTAAACCGAAAAATGAAAGTACAAGAAGTAAAACGGAAGCATCTTCTGTATTATCCATGCCTACTTTTGAAGTCATATCTTTATATATTATTTTAGAATATTTATAGAACCAGTATAATTGATAGAATGGTATAAATAAGCATAATATTAATTCTAATGTTGGATTTATTTCTGCATTATCCATAAAGTTTTTTATAGAATCTGTGGTTTTATATAACCAATACAAATAATATATTCCGCATGTTACAACACTTAATATTACTAACATTGGAACTGATTTAATATTTTCGTTTTTCATAAAACATCTCCTAATAAATTTATTTTGTATAGAATAATTTATTTTTAAAAAAAGTCAATTATAATACTATTTTTTTATATATTAGTGATAAAATAAATAATATTGAAATTATAATTAAAAATTTATATAATTGCTTTATTATTATTTTTATAGGATATAAATATGATTAAAAGATACACTAGAAAAGAGATGGGTGAACTTTGGAGCTTACAAAATGAGTTTCAGGTTATGCTTGACGTAGAGATTGCAGCTTGCGAGGCTATGGCTGAAATTGGAGAGATTCCTAATGAAGCTGTAAAAAGAATTAAAGAAAAAGCTACTTTCACAGTTGAAAGAATTGCTGAAATAGAAAAAGAAACTAATCATGATATTATATCATTTGTAACAGCTGTTCAAGAAAATGTTGGAGAAGGCGGACAGTATATACATAAAGGCTTAACTTCAAGCGATGTAAAAGACACTGCATTGGCTGTAATGATGAAAAAATCAGCTGAAATTATATTAGAAGATTTAAAAAGATTATCTGAAGTATTATTAAGAAGAGCTAAAGAGCATAAATACACTCCTTGTATAGGACGTACTCACGGTATACATGCTGAGCCTATGACATTAGGTTTAAAATTCATTTTATGGTATGATGAAAACGAAAGAAATATTAAACGTGTAGAAGAAGCAAAAAAACAAGTATCAGTTGGTAAGCTTTCTGGTGCGGTTGGAACATACAGCAACATTGACCCACGCATAGAAGAAATTGTATGTAAAAAATTAGGAATAGAAGCTGACAGAGTTTCTACTCAAATAATACAAAGAGACAGACATGCACAATATCTTACTACTTTAGCAATAGTTGCTAGTTCATTAGAGAAATTTGCTACAGAGATTAGAAACCTTCAAAGAACAGATATTAGAGAAGCAGAAGAGTATTTCAGCGAAAAGCAAAAAGGCTCATCTGCTATGCCTCATAAAAGAAACCCTATCACTTGCGAGAGAATATCTGGTTTAGCTAGACTTGTAAGAGGAAATGCATTAGCTTCTTTGGAAGACATTACTCTTTGGCATGAGAGAGATATAAGCCATTCATCAGTAGAACGTGTTATACTTCCAGATTCTACAATAGCAGTAGACTATGCTCTTAATAAGTTTATTGATATAGTAGACAAACTTTTAATTTATCCTGATGCTATGAAAGCTAATATTGAAAAAACAGGCGGTTTGATTTTCAGCCAAAGAATATTGATAAGCTTAGTTAATAAAGGCATAGACAGAGATAATGCATACAGATGGGTACAGAGAAATGCAATGAAAAAATGGCTAAACAATGAAGACTTTAGAGAGAATGTTCACAAAGATGAAGATATAACAAAATATTTAAGCTCTAAAGAGATTGATGACTGTTTTGACTATGCATATTATTTAAGAAATATAGATGTGATAATGAAGAGATTTGGAATATAATTTTTAAGTTTTTTTGTTTGTGGTGGCGTTGCCCCCTGCGAAGCGTGCCCGTAGGGTGCCGCCCCTAGTTCTTTTGCGACCGTAGGGAGTCCTTCAGGGCGACCGAAGGAAGTGCCTGTGGTATTGCCACAAAGAACCAAAAAGGCTGCATTTTTATTATAAATTTCATAATTTCATTGTACATTAAAATGCACTCCCCCGCACGACTAAGAAGTTATAATTGAAGCATAGCATTACCGTGCGGCAAGGTGGTACAGCTCGTACGCAAGAAAAAGAACAACAAAAAAGAATAAATAAAAAAATTACCACATAAAAAAGAAGGGTTTTTTAATCCCATATTTATTTTTTGAATAATTTGATAAAATCTATTTTTGATTTATAAAAAGCTATAATAATTTACAAAATTTAATTATAAATGTTTATTAATTTTATACAAATCAAAAGGAATAATAATGAGTATAATTGAAGAAATTAATGAATTACATAAAAATGATGAACATGAAAAAATTATTGATATTATAATGGCAATTCCAAAAGAGCAAAGAGATACAGAACTTTTTAGTTTGCTTGCCAGAGCTTATAATAATGTAGGAAGATACGATGAAGCGTTGGATAATTTAATGTATATAAGAGAAGAATGCATTAATGATGCTTTATGGAATCATAGAATTGGTTATTCTTATTTTTATAAAGGAGATAAAGAAAATGCATCTATGCATTTTAAAAAGGCTTATGATTTAAATAATGATGATATACACTCATATAATTTTTATATGCTATGTTGTTCTGAAGATAAAGATGATGGAATAAATTTTGAAGAGAGAGTTAATAGGTTTTGGACATGGTTTGAAGAAAATGAAAAAGTTATATCTGATTTTATAGATAAAAAATCTAATATGTCGTCAGAGGAAATAATAGAATTTGTTTCTAATGGTGTAAGTTTAATATCCAATAATCTGCAGTTTAATTTCGGGGGTAATTATGAGTTTACATTTACTGTAGAAGGCAAAGAATATTTATTTTATCTTACTCCTAGAATAGTAGCTGCTATGCCTGAGAAATTAAAAAATAAATGGAAATTCTTTCCTTATATGCAAAAACAAGATATAGCTGATTCTAATTTTAGAATGTATAATAAAGATTTAAAATTTAATGAAATTTTAGTATTAGCTGAATATAATGAATATACTAATTTTTTTAATTTGAAATTCTATAATAAAAAGTTAAATGAATTAGAAGAAGATTATGCATATAATGCTTTTTACATAATGCTTGAACATGCTGTAGGTGAAAATATATCGAAACTATATTTATTAGGAGATGTTGAAAAATTAGATAAAAAACTTGATGGTATGATAGAGCTTACAAAACTTTATGACTTTATAATGGACATTCTAAAAAATAAAAATAATGATATTATTACAGACCCTATGAATAGATATACAGCTTATGAGTTTAACCCTACAAATAGTTCCTTTAGAGGAGATATATTTATGGGTAGTACATGCTATATGGAATTTATTAGTGATTATGTTAATAATAATGTAAAGACTATTATTAATATTTCCAAAATGGGAGCAAGGGCTGTATATTTAGCTTATGAATTTTCAGATAATAAAGACGATGACGATGAAAATATAATAAAATTGATTGATGAAAGAGATAAGATTGCAAATGAGCTTGAGAGTATGATGGGTGAGAAGGGAAGCGGTAAAGAAATAGGTATACTATTAGGCGGTGCTTTTGGAATACTATGCGGATATATAGACTTGCTTTTATATAATCAAGATGAGTTTATAAAAAGAGCTGAAGAAGTATTAAAAAAATATAATTATAAATTTAACTTATTGAGATTAAGACAATATTCAGAAATTATAAAGACATTTAATGATTAATTAAATACAATAATATTAATGTGCTTTTTTAGTGCATTACTGCATGTATTATAATAGTTTATACATATTCCAAATGATAAAGCTAAAGCATTTGCACTTTTTGGTTCTTTGACGAAGTCCGCAGAGCGTAAGCTGCGGAAAAAAGAACAACAAAAAAATTGATAAAAAATAATTATTTCAATATATACTAAAAATTTTTAAGTTTACCAAAACATATTTTTTATGTTTTTGTTAGTCTCGGGGGCTAGCCCCCGCACCCCACTTCTTTTGCGACCGTAGGGAGTCCTTCAGGGCGACTGAAGGAAGTGCCTGTGGTATTGCCACAAAGAACCAAAAAGGCTGCATTTTTATTATAAATTTTATAATTCAATTGTACATTAAAATGCACTCCCCCGCACGACTAAGAAGTTATAATTAAAGCATAGCATTACCGTGCGGCAAGGTAGTACAGCTCGTACGCGAGAAAAAGAACAACAAAAAGTTGATAAAAAATAATTATTTTAATATATTCTAGAAATTTTTAGCTTTTTATTTTAATTATTTACAAGGCTTTTTAATATTTTTAAGAAGCTTTTTTATTTTTGCATTTATTTATTAAACTTCATAATTTATTAATTTATGAATTTGCTAATTTTAAAAAATAGTATATAATCGTACTAATTCTATATAAGGATTAAGCCTATGATTATCAAATTAATAGAAATGAAAAATGATTTAAACAATAAAAACACATATCATCAAATTTTTAATGATGCATTTCCTATCGAAGAGAGATGGAACTTTGATATGATACTTGAAAATAAAAATGAATCCAGCTATAAATTTTATTCTATTTTAGATGATGATAAACCAATAGGCTTGACTATGATTTGGAGCTTTGAAGAGTTTTATTATGGAGAATATCTTGCTATAGATAAAAACTTAAGAGGAAAAAATTACGGCTCAGAAGTATTAACTAAAATATTTGATATGCATAATGACAAATTAATCGTTATAGAGGTAGAGCCTTATGATTTGAATGATATAGCTAAAAGAAGAATTGATTGGTATAAAAGATTTGGTCTTATATTATCAGATTATGATTATGATATGCCTTGTATAAAAGACGGCAAAAAAGATACAATGAAAATGAAAATTATGACAAACAGAGAAATAAAATCAAAAGAAGAATATAATAATATTATTACAACATTATACAATAAAGTATACAGCCCAAGATTAGAAAGTATAGATAAATGGCGAGATTAAATTACTATTAAAATTTCATCTTGCTTGACAAATAGAAAAATGTTTATATAATATACTCAAATATAAATAATTTTATAGGATTTTTATTATGGATATTAAAAAAATAGCATCAGATATAGTTCAAGTTGCTGGAAAAGAAAATATTATTTCAGTTTCATCTTGTGCGACTAGATTAAGATTAATAGTAAAAGACAGAAGCCTTATTGATGATGCAAAGATGCAGGCAATTGATGGCGTTAATGGTGTATTTTTTAATTCTAATCAGTATCAAATAGTATTGGGTACAGAAATAGTTAAAAATGTTTATGATGCAGTAGTAGCTTTGGGTGTTTCTGGAATTAATAAATAACATAAAAATATTTTTAATATTTATTAAAAAATTTTAAACCTTCTTTTGGGACTAAATATTAATATAATATGTCCTATTATGTCTTTTTTGTTTATGAGACCAAAATCTCTGCTGTCTCTGCTTAGGGCTATATTATCTCCTAAAACAAAATATTGGTCTTTTCCAATATTATATACTGCATTATCTTTTTTGCTGAAAATATAATATTTATGCCTTATAAGCTCATCATTTAAATATAATCCGCCGTCAAAAATTTCTACTTTATCTCCCTCTTTTCCTATAACACGCTTTACTAAATTGTTAGTACCCATTCTAAAAACTATAACATCAAAGTTTTTAATATTATTAAAAATAAAATTATTTTTTAAAAGCAATATCTCATCACCCTCGTAAAAAGTAGGCTCCATTGATTTGTTGCTTACTATATAGGTATCAAAGAAAAATACCCTAATAAAGCCTGCCAAAAATAAAGCAAGCAAAGATGCTAATATTATTTCTAAAATCTGTCTTTTATTCATAAAAATTAATTATTTAAATCTTTCTTCCATTTGTTAATTAAATTAAGCGCCTCTATTGGAGTGATATCATTAATATTTAAGTCTTTAATTTCTTTTTCTATTTCGCTTTCTTTTGTTTTTTTGTTATCTACTATATTAATATCAGAATCTGCTTTAGAATTAAAAGGAAGAATATCTGGAGATTTTTTATTATTTATCTCTATATTCTCAACTTGTATGCCAGCCTCATTCTCAAGCTTTTTTAATATTTCTGAAGCTCTCTGTATGATTTTATTTGGAGCACCCGCAATTTTTGCTGCATATATACCATAACTTGACTCAGCAGCTCCCTCAATAACTTTTTTCATAAATATTATTTCATCTTTATACTCTTCAACTAATACCTTATAATTTTTTACACCTTCCAAATCTTCAAGCATAGTAAGCTCATGATAATGTGTAGCAAATAATGTTTTTGATTTTTTATTCTCTTCGTTTACTAAATATTCAACTATAGCCCAAGCAATAGAAAGCCCGTCATAAGTAGAAGTGCCTCTCCCTATTTCGTCCATTATAACAAGGCTCTTATCAGTACAATGATTAAGTATATAAGCGGTTTCATTCATCTCTACCAAAAATGTACTCTCGCCCTTTGCTATATTATCACTCGCACCAACCCTTGTAAATATTCTATCAACTATAGATATTTTAGCACTCTTCGCAGGTACAAATGAACCAATCTGTGCAAGAAGAACTATCAAAGCAGTTTGTCTCAAATATGTACTTTTACCGCTCATATTTGGTCCTGTAATTATTAGCAAATGCTCATTTTTGTTGTCTAAATATGTGTCATTCGCTATAAAGCTTTCGTTTTTTAAATTGGCTTCAACTACAGGGTGTCTTCCTTCTTTTATGTCTATTATACCGTCGTCTGTTATAATAGGCTTTGTGTAATTTTCTTCTGCAGCAAGGCAAGCCAAAGAAACATAAACATCTATTATAGATATTACTTTTGCCATTTTTAATATAGATGTTAAATATTCATTGACTTTACTGCGTACGTCTATGAATATATCATATTCTAAAGCATAACTTTTTTCATTGGCTTCGTTTATAGTCTTCTCATATTCCATTAGTTTGCTTGTGGTATATCTCTCACTTCCTACCAATGTTTGCCTTTTTATAAAATCTTTAGGCACTAACGATATATTAGATTTTGTTATTTCTATATAATAGCCTATAACATTATTATATCTTATTTTAAGATTGTTAATTGAAGTGGTTGATTTATATTCATTTTCTAATTCGCTTATCCAACTTCTTCCTTCTCTTCTTGCCTCATTATATTTTTTTAATTTTTCATCATAATCATCTTTTATAATATCACCTTCGTTTATTACAATTTTAGGGTCTTCCAATATTGCTCTTTCTATTAAATCAGTAACAATTTTTATATCGCTTATCTCTTCAAAGTTTACATCATTAAAATTATTAAGCACAAGCTCTGTAATTATTTGCAAAGATGAAAATAAAAACCTTTTTAAAGCAACCAACTCTTTAGGGTTAATCCTGCCAAGCGCCAATTTTGAAGCAAGTCTCTCTATATCTCCCACATCAGAAAGCATATCCATTATTCTATACATAAACTTCTGATTCTTATAAAAATATTCAACATTATTAAGTCTTTTATTTATCTCATCAATATTAAGCAAAGGTTCGACTATTATTCGCTTTAAATATCTTGCTCCCATAGATGTTTTTGTTTTGTCTATGGTATCAAATAATGTCATTTTGTTGTTGTCATTTCTTATAGTTTCCAAAATCTCTAAACTTGATATTGTGGCATAGTCTAATGTCATGGAGTCTTTTCTGTTGTAGAGTTTAATATTTGATATATGCTCTAATGATGTTTTGGATAATTCTTGCAAATAATATATCAAAGAACCAAGAAGTGAAACTATTAAATGTTTATCTTCTATACCGAAACTCTTTAATGATATTGTCTTAAAATGATTTATTAATAATTTATATGCATAAGAATATTCTGCTGTATAATTTGGGGTAGTGCTGAAAAATATATTTGAAAACCTATTTTGTATTTCTTTTATTATATTACTCTCTTTTACAGATTCTACAGTCATTATCTCTTTTGGAGAAAACCTTATAATCTCTTCACATATCTCATTTAAAAAGTCTTTTGTATTATTATTATCAAGCTCTGTAACATACAATTCCCCAGTAGATATATCACATATAGCAATAGCAACATTATTCTCACTTTTTGAAACTATTATAGAAGCTAAATAATTATTGCTCTTTGATTCTAAATATTTATTTTCTGCAATAGTCCCAGGTGTTATCACTTGAGTAACTTCTCTTTTTACTATACCTTTTGCTGTTTTAGGGTCTTCCATTTGGTCGCATATTGCTATTTTCTTTCCGCTTTTTACTAACTTTGATAAGTAATTATCTATAGCATGATAAGGTACTCCTGCCATTGGAACATTTGCCCTTTTTGTAAGTGTAAGACCTAAAAGTTCTGAAACTGTCTTGGCATCTTCAAAAAATACCTCGTAAAAATCTCCCATTCTAAACAAAAGTATACTATCGCTATATTTATCTTTAATCTCTTTGTATTGCCTCATCATTGGTGTGAGTTTTTCTTCTTTGTTTAAATTTTCTGATGATTCTTCTAACGAAAAAAAAGTTTCTTGCATATATCAATAAAATCCATTATCTAATATTATTGAAAAATAGTATATTATATTTATTTACTTTTATCAAACGAAATATTGTAAACTATATAATGATACAGTATTTTGCTATAATTTTTTTTTATTTTCCATAAAATTATTATGTAAAGACCTCTTTTATATTGCTTTTTTATATTAAATATTGTATATTATTAATATTACTTCATACAATATTGTTAATTAATTATTTTTTGTTATATTTAAGCATATATATAAAAACACAATATATATAAAAAATACCATTATGGAGAGGATTGAGTAATACTCAGTCCTTTCACTTTTTTAAATTGGACTTATTAAAAATAATCAGAGAAATAAACTTGTTCTTTAGGTATTATACTTTCTAATAATTTAATAGCATTAGCTGTTGATTCTATTCTTCCAATTCTATAAAGATACGAAGGGCTTTTATAACTCATAAGCATAGTAGTTAGAGTTTTTATATCCATTTTTATAATATATCTGTCTTTAGAGTTTCTCTTATATTCTTTAGTTATTCTTTTGCATACCGTGTCTTTATCTTCATTCCAATAAATCATAAAACTTGCATTATTCCACTTAGCCATATCGTCTTTAATTATTAAATTAATTTTTTTATTTTTTGGTTTTCTTAAGAAAGGATAATTATTAATAAAACCTTTAACATCTGTAATTCTCGCCATAATATATGGTCTTATAGTCTCTTTTATTTCACTGTCTTCAAGAAGGAAAGCTATAGGTTCATTTGTGTAATTATATCCTTTAACCTCATCAACCATAGAAAAATGTGCTGATATATAATTCCAAAGCCCAAGTCTTGCTTCAAAATTAAGATAAATCATCTCTTTTATATGAAATACATCATTTTCAATAACATAAACTAAATACCCTTCAGCTTCATTTTTATCATTATAATATAAAGCAACAATTGTATCATCAACTTCCCATCTCCAATACTCTTCCCATTCCAAATCGCCTCTAATTAAAGCACCATGTCTAGTATAAGAAAATTTATTATAAAGCTCTTTTAAATCATCACTGTCTATAGAAACCCTCTCCACTCTTCCTTTACTAGTCATAGTTTTAGGAAGCTGAGTGTCTTTTATAGTGAAGCTCATTTTATCCGATATTATCTCCCAGCCTTTTCTTCTGTAGAAAGGAATGGAGTATGGATATAATACAGATATAGTCTGCCCCTCTTTTTTCATGTTTTCAATACTTTTTATCATTAAATCATTCATAAGCCCAAGATTAGAATATTCCGGATATGTAGCAACTCCTGTAATTCCTGCCATTTTATATATCACGCCATGAATATTCATTTTCATAGGGTATACTGCTATTTGAGAAGCGAGTTTTTGTCCGTCAAACCAACCTAAAACTTTAGCCTTGCTCAATACTGCTGATTTTGCTTGCTTTATTTCATCTACTTCATAACCTAAAGTAATAAGTTCATTATTGCTTACTTGAAACGCGTATCTTAATAAATTATTGAAATCATCTAAATCTTTTAATGTTAAATACCTTATTTTAAATTTCTTTTTTTTCTTATTTATTAAATCTTTATCAATCATATAAAACCTGAACTTTACATAACTTATAAATAATATTAAATCAAAATTTTATAATTGTCAATTTATAATATTTTGTATATTTAATATATATATTTTTTTATTTATAAGTATTTAAAATAAGTTAAATATAAGTCAAATAATTAAAATTGACTTTTTAATTATTTTATATACAATTTATAATTAAATATGATTACAGCTATGGAGAATTAAAATGAAGAAAATTATATTAATGATTACATTGTTTATAATGAGTATAAGTACAACACTTATGGCCAAAAGCGGTGCTGGTGTTGATATTACTGTACCTCTTGGTGCGGGTATTGGTTTTTTCTTTGAAGACGGTAAAAAAAATGAAGCACTTAAACCAAATGCTGGTTTTGAGGGCGGAGTTTATTTAAGACCTAATTATTATTTTGATTTGGCTGTTCTTTCTTTAGGTATATCATTAGATTTAGGCTATCAGAGAGATGTTTTTTCTTTTAAATCTGATATAAATACTGAGTATTTAAGTTTTGATAGCTTAAGTATCGGTTTAATGCCAAAAATAGATATATTATTTTTATCTATAGGGGTTGGCGCTGGTATAAAATTCCCTCTTGGCGGAGCAAGTTATTCAAAAGAAAATAGCGGCGGAGAGCAAAGCCATACATACAATTTAAAACAATTACAAGAGCAATTTGATAATTTGTATATACCATATATTAGAACGAGTTTAGATTTTCTGCTTCTAAATAATTTTACTTTAGGTATTTATGTTTCTTATGATTTTATAGCTATGAAAACTAAAACAATTAATCCTCAAACTACTTTTGGTGCATTAGATATAGGCGGTCAAATAGGGATAAGATTTTAATTAATATATAACTAAATAATTAAGAAGCTTTGATGATTTTTCAAGGCTTCTTTTTTATAAATTAATCTTTAATCTTATAATGCTCTAATATTTAATCCTCTTTTCTAAATCTTGATGAGGTAACATCAAATTTGTTCAGTCTCACCATGCAAATCGATAATATTATAGCAAGTAAAAATGCGAGTGATATAGAATAGTAAGCAAGAGAAACTTTTTTGTCGTTTTTTATGATATTTATTTGTTCAGATTTTGAATTAATATTTTCATCTATTGCACTTGCTTCTGCAATATTCCCGCTTTCCATCAAGCTTCCCTTTTGAAGTCGCAAATTATCAATATCTTTTATAATACTTTCTATCATCTTTTCTTTTTTTATTTTGTTATAAAAATCAAATCCCCATATACCTAAACTAACAAGAGAAAATATTGCAGTTATTATTATCAATATAAATATAGCAAATTTTCTTTTTTTAATGCTTATATTGGAAATATTAACAGATTTTATTTTTATATCATTTATATGATTTATTAAATTTTCAGAATCCGGATATAGTAGTTTTGATTCTTCTATACAAGATAAAAGATTAAGCATAGCTTTGTATCTTTCTGTTCTTTGGAAGTTTAAATAATATTTATCTATATCTTTTATTTTTTCTTCAGGACTGCTTACATGTTTATTAGTTTTGTTTGAATGAATATTTAAAAGATATGTTTTATTTTTTTTCTTTTCTGTATTTTTTTTTATATTTTTGTTTGTATCTTTTTTAGTATCTTTGTCATCTTCTTCTTTTTCTATTTCATCTTCATCATCTACTAACGATATTTTTTTATGTCTTTCATCTATATCATCTTTTGATAATTTTCTAATTCCTCCTAAAGTACTTGATTGGCTTACAGTATTTCCATCTCTATCTTTAACTTGCACTCTTATGCCAAATTTATCTCTAAACATAGCCTCTAAAGTTTCTACACTTGTATCTTTATCTATAACTATAGAAGATTTTTGATTTTTTCTTGGGTCTGCTATTTCAAATAATTTTATATCATTGGATTTTTTGGCGCCTTTATATATTCCTAAAGTAATTCCAAATTCTCTGTCGAAAGAATCTAACAGATTGGATACAGACATATCTAAAGTTATTTTCATAAAATCCTCTATATTTAAATTAAAGTAATTATATATTTATATTAATATCGAAATTATAATAAATAAAACGCAAAAAATAATAAAAAGAAAAATAAATAATTTAAAATTAATGAACATTTTAAATTGAAAAAATAATGTGACTATATCATAAATTTATAGTGTAATTTAATTATTTTTATTATAAAGTTTATTAATTAAAAAATTTTATTGTAGATGTTATGGTTATATAAAAAATACTAAATATTTGTTTAAGAAAGCAGCAAAATTGCAAAAAAAAATTAATTTTATAAGAAAAATGATTTATTTTTTTATAAATCTTTATTTAAGCAGCATCAAATTTATTTAGTACTCATAATATAAAACTAATAAAATTACAACGATTAAAAATACAAGTGACATAGAATAATAATAATCAAAATAAAGTTTTTTATAATAATTATTTGTTTATATTTTGAATTAATATTTAATATTATCTATGCATTAGTTTCTGCTATATTGCTGCTTTCTATCAAACTCCTATTTTTTAACACAAATGTGAATATATTTTTTATGAGTTTATACTTTCTATGTCTTTTATATTATAAACATAAAAATAGAAAATATTATAAAAATTAATTATATTTTTGAATTATAAGAATAAATTATATTATAGAAAATGACTATATATTTAATTTAAATTCCGTATAAGTTAGTATTAATTTTTAATTTGTTATCCAATAAAAAATAAACACATTAAATTTAGTTTTTATATAAATCATATATTATTAATTTAATAATTTAGAGCCGTATTTAAAACCTACAGAAATACCTCCGCCTGAGCCTCCTATTCTTGGAGTATCTGTTAAAGATCTTAAAGGAAGTCCATAATCATGAGCAATATACACCCCCAAAACAACAGCTAAATTATCTGTTACGAATATAGAGTAATCTAAAGTCATCTTAAAATAATGCATAACAGAAGCACTATATCCATATTCCAAATCTTTTTTTCCAGACATAGGTATTTTTATTCCTCCTCCTATAGCTATAGAAAAATCCCAAATTGTAAATTTAGGCATGAATCCTATTTCAAAATTATGTATGTACATAGATGTATCAATAACACTATTATCGCTCAAAGTCTTTGATGAAGCAAAAGTATCGTATGTATATCCTATATCCAAAAACAATCCTGCTCCTATTCTATTATATATTTTATGCATATATCCCAATTGTACTTCCAATCCGCTGTCTATTCCTTTTTTTGATTGATATCCAAGAGATTTCATAGCATCATTTGGAGTTCCTATTGCAGCTCCCACTGGTATATTCAGAGATATTTCAAAACCTCCCCCATAAGCAAATAAATTAAATGATAATGTAAATAATATAACTAAGAATATTTTTTTGAGCATAAAATTCTCTCCTTAAAATTAATAAGTTTATATTTGTTAGAAGATACTAACATTTAAACAGAAAAATACAATATTGACATGTATATTTTTTATTTTTATGATACGTATACTAAAAAAATGTGTATAAAATAATTTTAATAATTGAAAAAAAAATAATGTTAATATATTATAAACTTAAAATATTAATTTAATAAATTTTTTTATTGCAAAGTCTTATTAAATTAAAGTTTCATTGGAGGTATTATGGCAGTATCTAAAAAAAATACTAAAGATTCATTAAAGAAAGCATCGAAATCTGTTAAAAAGTTAGCTTCAGAGAAAAAAGTTATTTCTAAAAAGGCTTCTTCTGCTGTAAAGAAAGCTGCTAAAAAAATTGAGAAAAAAATCGCTGCTCCTAAATATTATGTATCAGAAGTGCCGCTTAAGAGTGCTGATAGAGAGATATTTAATGCGATGAAAAATGAGTACAAGAGAGAGATAAATGGACTTGAACTTATTGCTAGTGAGAATATAGTTTCTCGTGCTGTTATGGAAGCACAGGGCTCTATATTCACAAATAAATATGCTGAGGGGTATCCTTCTAAGAGATATTATGGAGGCTGCAGTGAAGTTGATGTTGTTGAGAATTTAGCAAGAGAAAGAGCAAAGAAATTATTTAAAGCTCCTTTTATAAATGTTCAGCCGCATTCTGGTTCACAGGCTAATATGGGCGTTTATATGTCAGTACTTCAGCCTGGTGATACTTGTTTGGGATTATCACTCGATTCTGGCGGACACTTGACTCATGGTAAAAATGTTAACTTCTCTGGTAAAATTTATAATTTTGAGCATTATAATGTTAGAAAAGATACTATGCAAATAGATTATGATGAAGTAAGAGATATAGCTAAAAAAGTAAAACCTAAATTAATAGTAACAGGCGGAAGTGCTTATCCTAGGCAAATAGATTTTAAAAAGTTTAGAGAGATTGCTGACGAGGTTGGGGCTTATTTAATGGTAGACATGGCTCATATATCTGGATTAGTTGCTGCTGGACTTCATCCTAGTCCTGTTCCATATTCTCATTTTGTTACTGGTACTACTCATAAAACTTTAAGAGGTCCGCGCGGAGGATATATTATTTCCACTGAAGAAGATTTAGCTAAAAAAATTGATAAAACTATATTTCCTGGCATACAAGGCGGCCCTTTGATGCATGTTATTGCTGCTAAGGCTGTATGTTTCAAAGAAGCACTTGAGCCTAAGTTTGTTAAATATCAAGAGCAAGTTTTGAAAAATGCTGATGCTATGGCTAATATGTTCCTTTCTAAAGGTTATGAACTTATTTCTGGAGGAACTGATACTCATTTGATATTAGTTGATGTGAAAAAATCTAAAGGCATTACGGGGCAGCTTGCAGAAACTGTTTTAGATAGAGCACATATCACTATTAATAAAAATGGTATACCTTATGATACAGAATCTCCAATGGTTACTAGCGGTATTAGACTTGGTACTCCTGCTATTACTACAAGAGGATTTAAAGAAAAAGATGTTATGGAGCTTACTCAATATATTGATGAAGTGCTAAGCAATGCTAATGATGAAAAGGTAGTTGCTTCTGTTGCCAAAAAGGTGTTAGCTTTGTGCAAAAAATTCCCAATGTATAAGTTTATAGGCGATATGTAATTAAATAATAATTTATTAATATAAAAAGGGAGACTATTTTTTAGTTTCCCTTTTTTATTGTTTTTTAAATATTTAAATAATTAATAGCTTCATTTATTTTATCTACAACAATATCTGCCCCATGTTCTAATAAAGTTTCTCTTTTATAACTATTTGTAATTGCTATTATTTTTATGCCTGTTTTTTTAGCGCCATCAATACCAGCTAAGCTATCTTCAAAAATAACAACATCTTCTTTTGTTATTTCACTATTTCTTTTTCTTAGTATTTCAAAAGCATTCAAAAATAAATCTGGTTCTGGTTTAGCCTTTAATGTTTCATTATGACATGAATAGCCTATTATGTATTTTGATATAGAGGTTTTCTCAGACATTTTTGTGACATAATCTATATTACTATTAGAAGCTATCACCATATCTAAGTTTTTTAATCTTTCTAATATATCAATAACACCATCAAAAGTTTCTAAATCTGTTTCTATAATTTTACGAAAATATTTTTCTGTATCTTCAAAGAAATCTTTTGGTATAATATAATTTTTTTCTATTAACATTCTTTTTATGTCATTAGTCTGATATCCAGCCATAGCAGCAAAATCTACATCTGTGAGTTTATTCATTTGTTTTGATGTATGTATTAATGATTTTGTATATAAGCTTTCACTGTCCACCAATGTACCATCAAAGTCAAATATTACTCCTTTAATTTTTTTATCCATTTTATTTCCTTTTTTTATATAAATTTGATGATAATATATTTTATATTTAATTATTAGTTACATCAATAGCTTTTATATGTAAGTTAATAAAAATTATATTAATTGTAATAAATTGTATATATGCTATAATTTCAACATATTAGTTTATGAAAAATATTATAAATTAATAAAAGGAGTATTAAAATTATGGGATTAAAAATTATAATTGCTAAAGATGCTAATGGGGTTGGAAAAAAAACGGCTAATGAGATTATTAATATACTAAAGGTGAAAAAAGATGCTGTTTTAGGTCTTGCTACTGGCGGCACAGCTGAAGCAGTTTACCCTCATTTAATAAAGGCTTATGAAAAAAAAGAGATTGATTTTAAAAATGTAAAATCTGTTAATTTAGATGAATATAAAGGCTTAGATGGAAAAAATGAACAGAGCTATAGATATTTTATGAATAAAAATTTATTTGACCATGTAAATATAGATAAAAAAAATACTTTTGTTCCTAAGGGAATAGGTGATAAAGAGAAAATTTTAAAAGAGTTTAATGATAAAATAGAGAAGCTTCCAAGAGATATTCAATTACTTGGAGTTGGGCCTAACGGTCATATTGCTTTTAATGAACCAGATGAGGCTTTACATGCTAATGCTTTATGTGTGAAGCTTGATGAAAAAACTATTAAAGCTAATGCGAGATTTTTTGCTTCAGAGAAAGATGTTCCAAAAGAAGCTTTTAGTATGGGAATGGGGGGAATATTAAAAGCTAAAAAGATAGTAATAGCTGCCATTGGAAAGGGTAAAGCTGCAGCAATGAAAGAGTTATTAAATCATGATAAAGTTATGACTAACTGTCCTGTTACTTTTCTAAAACTTCATAATGATGTAGTAGTTGTTATAGACGAAGAATTGGCTGAGGCTATAGGATATCAAAAGAAAGTGTGTAAGAAAAAATAATATTTAATAACTAAATAATTATTTATTAGCAATGGGATTTTTTATTAATCTCATTGCTTTTTTTATATAAATAATTATTTCAAAATATTAATACTTGTATATATAATGCGGGTTTCCATTAGATTCTAAAGATTCTTTTGAATCAATATTAAAAGCGTCATTGCAATCTTTTATTGATTTTTCAAAATATTTTTTATCTTTAGTATATTTGTATTTATCAAAATAAAGCATGCTTCTATTATTTAATGCATATATATTGTGATGATCCATTTCTATTAGTTCATTATAATCTTTCAATGCTTCATCAAAAGACTCGGCATTTGCTGTAATTTTGTAGTTTAATAAATTTAAAGTTGCTCTATTATGTATAATATCAAAGTCATTATTGTAAGATGAAATTGTGTTGTTAAAAATATTTAAAGCAGTGTTATAATCATTATTATTATTATCTTTACCATATCTTGTTGAATATAATATTGCTTTATTATTTAGAATATCTTTATTTTTGTTATATATAGAAATTGCAGATTCATAAAATTTATCAGCTTTTACAAAATAAGTATTATTTCCATTTTTTGTATATATCTTTGTATAAAGTATTCCAGCGCCATTTAAAGCTAAATAATTTCTATCATCTATTTGAAATATTTTTTCAAGCGTTTCTATAGCACTGTCTTCTTTGGCATTTTTTATTTCTTCTACAAGAAGTTTATACATATTTTTTATTTCTATTTCTTTTTTATCAATTTCGTTAGAAATAATAATATTAGGTTTTTCTTGTATTTTTTCATTTTCTTCTTTTAGAATTTTCTTTGTAGTTTGAATATTATTATTTTCTTTATCGTGGCTGCTAAGTAAGTTTATAATAAGGCCTAATATAAATGTGAATATTGCTAAAAACAATAGTACATAAGTTGTATTTCTAGTTCTTAATTGTATAATATCGTTAATAGATGATTTTAAATTATTAAAGTTTGAAGATGATGTTGATGATGTGTACTCTTTTATCAAATTATTTAATTCATTTATTTTATTTTGATTAGTTTCATCTATCAATTGCTCTTTAAAATATAGCGATAATATTTTTATGTATTGACTTCTCATATCATCTGCTAAAATATTACTAGTTCCATCTATTTCTTTTTTGATATTATTATTTGCCCCTATAGTGTATACATTATATACTATTGTTAATATTAAAAATATAAGAGAAAATATTATAAGTATAATAAAAATATTATTCTTTTTCATTTATATTATTCTTTTAAATTATGCTTTTTTTCCTTTCATAAATAATATTAGAAGACCGCTTGCAATGAAATTACTTGCATAAGTACCTATTACTACACCGCAGAAGAATGTAAAAGCAAAATCATATAGTATAAATCCGCCCCATATCATTATAGCAAGAGCAGCAAGCAATGTAGAGATACTTGTAATAATAGTTCTTCCAACAACATTATTAAGACTTATATTAACAATTTCTTTAAATGGTCTTTTAACATCAGCATTTTCTCTAATTCTGTCAAATACAACTATTATGTCGTTTATTGTATAACCTATTAAAGTAAGCATAGAAGATAATACTAATACGGAAAACTCTTTATTCAAAAATAGAAGTATTCCAAACACTATAACAACATTATGTATAAGAGTAATAATAGCAGGGAAAGCATATCTATAATTAAATCTTATAGTAATGTATATCATAATTATAATCCAAGACACTATTATAAGTATAAAAGCTAATTTTAAATTGTCAGAAGATACAACACCGCTTATAATATTACTTCCTATGAGAGTAACTTTTTCTTTAGTATATTCATCATAAAGTACCTGCATAGCTCTGTCAGATTCTTCATTAGAACCTCTAAATCTTAAAAGAAAAGCATTGATATTATCTTCTCCTTCAAGTTCTTGTATATTAACAGTTTCTGTTCCAAAGTTTCTGTATAAGTTTCTTATATCAGCAATATTTATTACTTCTGGATTATCAATCTGAACCTGTAATTCAACACCGCCTGCAAAATCTATACCCATATTAAAACTATTAGTATTTAATTTATTAATAAAAAGCCCAATAGATATTACAAATAATATACCAGATATAACCGCAGCAACAGGCATAAATTTAACAAAAGGAATTTTATTTTTTGTTACATCATTATTTTCAGTTTTTTTAACATCATTATTTTTTTTAATATTTTCGCTCATACTATAAAATCCTTATTAATTAAATAAAGAAGAATCCAGCTTTCTTCACAAGTTTTGTACGTATAATTTCTTCATATATGTATCTGGTAATAAATACAGCAGTAAATAGGTTTATTAAAATACCAAAGAATAATGTAATAGAAAATCCTTGTACAGGACCGCTTCCAAATATCCATAGTATTAAAGCTACTATTATTGTAGTAATGTTAGAGTCAAATATTGTAGCAAAAGCTCTGTCATATCCAGATATGATAGCATCAGAGACATTAGATTTTATTTTTAATTCATCTTTTATACGTTCAAAGATAATAACGTTAGCATCAACTGCCATACCTATAGTAAGTATAAGACCAGCAATACCTGGCAAAGTAAGAGTAAATCTTAAAGGGGATAGAATAGCAATAATTAATATAACATTTACAAGCATTGCTATTGTAGATAAAACCCCAGATATTCTGTATACAGCAATCATAAATACAGCAACCAAAACAGCCGCCATAAATAAAGCAGTAGTACCAGCCTTAACAGAGTCAGCACCTATAGATTGACCTACAACTTCCTCTTCTACAACGCTTACTTTTAAAGGTAGAGCACCTTCTTTAAGTATTCTTGCTAAATCTTGAGCCTCTTCCAAAGTAAAGCTTCCAGTAATAACACCTCTTCCGCCTCTAATCTCTTGATTAATATTAGGAGCACTTATTACTTTATCGTCTAATACAATAGCAAGCATTCTATTAACATTAGCAGCAGTTACTAATGCAAACTGTTCAGCTCCCTCATTGTTAAGTTCAAACTCAACAGTAACTTCGCCGAATTGTCCGCCGCCTACATTAGCATTAATTAAAGCAGAGCCGTCTAAAGAAGCCTCTTTTTCTATAAATACAGGAGCTCCTCTAACTCTTCTTCCAAAGTCATCTTTTTCGCTATAAAAATAAACTTGCTTATCATTTTCTGGTACTTTAGCTGTATTAGTGAAAACTCCAAGAAGTAAGTCATTGCTTGTAATTGTAGCAGAAGCTTCTTGGTCTACCAAATTGAAAGTGAGAGCACCTTGACTGAGTACAACACTTTTTATTCTATCTGGGTCTCTTGCACCGGGAAGTTCAACAACCACTCTGTCATCGCCTTGTTTTCTTATACCAACTTCGCTAACTCCAAATTGGTCAATTCTTCCTCTTAATCTTGATATGAGCCTTTCCATAGCATCATTTTTCTCTTCAGCTGTTAAAGATAATGCTGTCCTATCTAATTTATTAGCATAATCCTCAAAATCTGCTTGAAGAACTATCCTTATACCTCCCTGTAAATCTAACCCTAAATTCACAGACTCGCTTCTAAGGCGTTTAAGTGATTGAATTTCATCAATTTGTTCTTTTGTATAGCCTTTAGATATCATTTCATCTAATGACATATTACTTTCTTCTTTTTTATCTTCTGATGTAAAAAAATACCATCTTACTGTAGGAGTGATAAACCAACCCATTATAGCAAGACCTATAATTATGAATGCTAATCTTAAATTATGACTCATACTATTTCCCTATTTTTTATATTATTCTTTCTTTTCTTCAGATTGTGCTTTTTCTAATTCTTCTTTTATCTGATTTTTATCTTCTATAGCTTTTTTGTCTTTTTTTTCTTCTTTCTTAGCATTAAGAATTTCATCACTTACTACTGCTGATATAGAAGATTTTATTATTTCTATTTTTGTATTTTCTCCTAATTTTACTATAGCAACTCTTCCGCCTTCTTTATCAGATATATATTCAGCTACTATACCGCCAGCTACAATTATTTTATCACCTTTTTTAAGATTAGCTATGCTTTGAGCTAATTTTTGTTGTTGTTTTTTTTGCGGTCTAATAAGTAGAAAATAGAATATAGCAAAAATAGCTACCATCATACCTATTGATACTAAAGGGCTTCCTCCTGCTTGAGCTCCTCCTGTAGTTTGTGCATATAAAGTTGCTGTGAACATTTAATTACCTCTTTAAAATTATTTTTTATATTTTCAATGATTTTATATGATATCAATAATTTATACTTATGTCAATATTGGAAATTTCATTTTTGTGTTTAGTGTCATTAGTTATATGTATTTTTTGTTATAAATTTAATTAAAATAAACTATATTTATTTATGTTAAAAAATTAAATTATATATGTTTTGAATAATATTAAAAACTATAAAAAGTTTATATATATATTATTAAAATATTTTAATTGTATACTTTCTCAGTAATTTGAAAAGTTCCAAAAATATTTACTTTTGTAGATTTATTAGCCTCTATAATTGTTTTATCTAATGCCTCTATATTAAAGTTCACGCTTCCTTCACAGCTGCCGTTTATTTCTAAACTGTTTCCATCATCATAAAAATTCAAAGTGATATCTCCGCTTGCTGAAACTGATGATATATTAGGTATAATATATTTTGTGATATTATCTACTATTTTGTATTCTGTATTTGATTTTCTAATTATTTTACTTTTATTTATTTCTATATCTGTGTCGGTATCTATTCCTATTATTAATGAAGTTGGTATCATAGATATAATGTTTCCAGATTTAGAAATTTCTATTTTAAAATTTTGTAAATGCACTTCTCCTGCTATATCAGAATATGCAATCAATGTACCATAATATATTCCTGCATAGTTGCTAATATTTTTATATTGATTGTTGCTGAAAGCTAATGTTATAAGAATTAATACAAAAATAAATATTTTCTTCATTAATTTAAATATAGCAATTAAATATAGTAATTTAATAAAAATAATTAAAAAATATCATTGTACGCTTTTAAACCATAGCTTGATTTGGCATTTTTTACAGCATTATTGATAGCTCTTCCCATTACAATAGCAGCCAAACTTCCAACCGCATCAATACTTGCCTTAATATCTCCGACAGACATAGCATAAATACTATCCCCGTCTAATGTGGTGTGTACTGGTTTTATAGTTCTGGCAAAACCATTATGAGCCATAGAAGCTATTTTGCCCATTTGTGTTTTTGTAAACTTAGCATTTGTTATAATAGCTCCTATTGTTGTGTTTTCTACTAAATTGCTTGTAAATGTTATTTCTTTATCTCTTGTTAGTTTTATCAATTCTTCTTCAGAGCTTCTAAAACTTTTTTTGTCTTCACTTAAAAGCCCTGCTAATTTCTCTCCTGTGTCATAATCAAATATGTCCCCAAAAGCATTAACAGAAACAATAGCTCCCACTTTTACACCATCAACTTCTAAAGCATAAAAACCTAAACCAGATTTCATAGCATAATCAACACCGAGTATCTTACCAACAGAAGCCCCAGTTCCTGCCCCATAATTGCCCATTTTTGGATTATTATTTTGAGCATCAATACAAGAATTATAACCCATCTCTATATCAGGACGAACCTTATAATCTCCAACACGCAAATCAAATATACAAGATTCGCAAACCAAAGGCACTTTAGTAACCCCCACATCAAAACCAATATTTCTCTCTTCAAGATACTTCATAACTCCCCCCGAAGCATCAAGTCCAAAAGCACTTCCTCCGCTTAATAGTACAGCATGTATAACTTCTGTAGTTGCAAATGGTTTTGTAAGTTCGCTTTCTCTCGAAGCAGGTCCGCCTCCTCGTACATCAAGAGAAGTATTAGCACCTCTCTCACATATTATTACAGTGCATCCTGTAGCAGCATCTGTATTTTGAGCATTTCCTATTTTTATATTTTCTATATCTGTGATTTTTATTTCTTTCATTTTATTATCCTTAATTCATATATAAAATTATGTATTAAACAGTTTTAGATAATTATAACATAATTTAGTTTTTTTTCTTGATTTTAATTTTAACTATCTTATAATTAATATATAGGCAAAAGGAGGTGCTTTTTATGAGGGTATTGGTATACGATTCTAATTATGCTACAAGAGATAATATTACAACAATACTGCTTATGCAGGGTTACGATGTTGTAGCAGTAAAAGATAAAAAACATATACTTCCAACTTGTTCAAAAATGCCTTTTTCTATTGCTGTTATAGAAACATCTCCTTATGATGAAGAAGTTAATGCCATTTTAGAGAAGATGCATTATGATGATATGTATAAAAATATTAAAGTTTTAATTTATGTGCCGGAAATTATACCTGGTTTTGTTTCTAATATGTTTAAAATAGGTGTAGCTGGAATATTATTTAAACCATTTAATGAAAAAGATTTTTTTAATAGATTTTCAAGTTTGTTATCTAAATCTAATTTGCTTCCTAAAAGAATAAAATATACTATCATTAACAATGTAGATCATGATATAGTTTTTAGGCATGAAGAAAGCAAACAAATAGTGCATGCTATGATATTAGGAATATCTGCGAGGGGTATAAAGTTTTTAATACCAAATGAAAATATTCGTCTTAATGTTGGATATAATATACCGCTTACTTATATGTCTATAGGCTCTTATAAGATGACATTTTCTTTAAATATTATAGAAGTGATAGGTAAGGAATATGTTGGATTATTTGAAAATTTATCTTCTTTTGACCATAAGGTAATTTGTAAATTTATATATGAAAAATATATAGAAAGAAATTTAATATCTTAATTTTAGGATTTTTTATATGATTAAAGCTTTAACTATAGCTGGTTTTGACGGCTCGGGCGGTGCTGGTATACAAGCGGATTTAAAAGTGTTTTCTGCTTTGGGTTGTTATGGGATGTGCGTATTGACTGCATTGCCTGTACAGAATACTCAAGGTGTGAGGAGCTGTTATGAAATAGACATTAAAGCTATAGAAGAGCAGTTATATTGCATATTTGATGATATAGTTCCAGATGCCATAAAAATAGGAATGCTGTTTAATAATGACATAATAAAACTCGTTGCTAACTTTTTAGAGAATAATGCTAAAAATATACCTATAATAGTTGATCCTGTTATGGTTGCTAAGAGCGGGGACAGGCTTCTTTTAGAAGATGCCGTTGAAAGTTTAAAAAAATATATTATTCCTATTTCTACAGTGATTACTCCAAATATACCAGAGGCAGAGGACATCACAGACAAAAAAATTGTTACAGATGAAGACATGATTGCAGCTGCTAATGATATACTTAAAATTGGAGCAAAAAATGTAATGCTTAAAGGCGGGCATTTAGATGGAGAGCTTTCAAGAGATTTATTTATAAACACTAAAGAACATAAGTTTCTTGATGCCGTTAGAATAGACACTAAAAATACTCATGGCACAGGATGCACATTATCTGCTGCTATTTGCAGTTATATTGCTCATGGAAAAACACCATTAGAAGCATGCATTTTAGCTAAGAATTATTTATTTAATGCTTTAGAGTCTGCTAAAATTGATAGTGTTGGTAAAGGGCATGGACCTGTTAATCATTTTTATGAGCTTTGGAAGTATTTAAAGTTTTAATTAGTTTTTTCTAAATCGCTTATTAATTCATAATAATATTTTTTGCCTTGAAATATGTCTTGAGATAATATTTTTTGTGCATTTTCGTATTTAAAAATATCAGAGTTCTCATCAACATTGTTTTCTAATATAAAAGAGTTGTTAGTGATTTTATAGTATTTATGATATGTGCTTATGTTGTTATCAATATTTTCTTTATATAGCAGTGAAATTACTGAGTTTTTATAATTTGTTACTCCTGCATTAATAGCTATAAACATTGGTATATTTTCTGGGACTAAATTTATAGAAGATTTAAATGCTCCGTTAGTGCCGTCCCAAATAAGAATTGGGCTTGGGGCAGCATCATTTAGAAAATTTTCTTTTATTTTTTTATCTACACTTGAGCGTTCTACTATTGCTCTTAAGTATGGATATAAATGGTCATGCTTGAATATTATTAATGCATTTGGTGAATATTTTAATATTGTATCTCTAATTTTTATTATCTCTATAGCTGTCATTACAGAGTTATCTATAGTTTCTAATAAATTTTCTCTATCATTGCCGTTAAAATAGTTCATAAACTTTTTATTTTTTTCTGATATATTAAAATCATTTTCTATATGTGAATCTGTGTGTCCTAAAATTGTAAAGCCAGATACAAATAGAGGTTTTTTAAGATTATTTATATTAGTTTCTAAGTATTTGTTTATATTTGTGATGTTGAGTCCAAATATTGAATTACTGAAGCCTATTGAAGGATAGAATGTTTTAAGATTATATGTGTTTAATGCTTCTTCTAATGCTAATGTGTAATATCCATTTTCATTTAAAAGTCCTATTAAGGTTTTATCTATTTTTTCTGATTGAGTTTTGGGGTATAGCGGGCTTGAAGCAGTAAGCCCTGAAAGTCTTGCATAAAAACTTCCATTATTAACATTTGGTGCTATTTTTTTTGAGATGTCTGCCCACTTTCTATATTCTCTTGGGAAAGGGTCTTTATTAAATAGCTTTACAAAATGTGAATAATCATAAAAAGATTCTAAAAATATTAAAAATATATCTCTTTTGTTTTCGCTTTCTTGTAATAATAAATTGGATAAATCTCTTTTTTCTTCATAGGTTTTTAATAAGTTTATAGAGTTTAATACTAATTCTTTGCTTGGTTTTATATTATTCATTCTATCATAATTTATTCTATAATTGAGTGTATATATTATTCCTCTCTTGTTGGCATTTCTTAAAAAATCTATGCTCCACATTTCTACTTTGTTTGGTCTTAAAAACAAAATATATGATATAGCTATAATTGATAATATCATAATTATTGCATCTATTTTTTTTATTTGAAATATTCTATATAAATTGTATATAAATAAATATACTAATAATAGTATTGAAGAGAAATATATAAAGCTCGATAGTATAGTTATAATTTTCATTTGTATAGGAAGAACTGTGATAAGCGAAGAGTATAAATTGGGCATATCAGAAAATAACACAACCATATCTAACACGCTTAATGCAATAATTTCTATTACAAAAAAAGAGAAATTCGTTATTATACAAAAAATAATTGTAAAAATTATTCTATGATTTTTTAAATGCACAAAACTTGGTTTATAATATAATAGATTGTATGATATTATAACAAATAAATAGGAATATAGTATATCATAAATATTTGTTTGTAATTTTAGCATTGAAGATAATGGAAGAATTAATTTAGTGATTAAGAAGTAGAGTAGTGTATGTATTATTAAGAAAACTATATATATTTTATAATTGTTTATTATGTTTGGTATTACATACAAATATATTATAGGAAATATTAGTATTACAAAAATAAAAAATATAAAAACTTCTTTTTTTAATTTTAATTTATACTGAATATCTATTTTATCATCAAATTCTAAATTATTAGAAGATATTAATTTATGAGATTGCTTTTCTTTATTATAATTAAAAATATAATCTGTATCATAATTGAAATATGGATATACTTCAAATATATAGTTAAAAGCTTTATTATTATAGTAGTTTATTTTGCAGTTATAATTATTATCGTATAGCTTTTTAAAACTTGACAAATATCCTCTTCTCTCTACACTGCCAAGAATAAACAGTATACATAAAGATAAAAATATTAATGATATTAGTATAGAATATATTACGAAAAATTTTTTATTTGTTAGTATTAAATTTGTTATTTTATTTCTCATTAAAGAATAATTCTACTATATAAGATATAATTAGTCAAATTAGTTGTTTATAATATTATTTACATATCCCGCCCTTTATGCTTTATTGCTTTTAATTGAATATTTAAATTTAATTTTTTATATTGCTTTAATTAGAATTTTTATCCCCGCCCAAGTTTTTATTAGATTTGAAATTTCTTTAACGCACGGTGTGTGTATTTTGATATTTTGTTTAAATTGAATTGATAATAAAGCTTATATTTTAAATTTACTCTGCGTGCGGGTTAAAAATAACAAATTTAAAAAGGCTGGGTGGGAGTTGTATTTTTAATGATATAAATTAATATATATAATTGCCTCATTATTATTTATTCTGTAATCATCATATTTTAATTTAATTATATCAAGTTTATTGTTATTAAAAAAATTATTTGGAATAACATTTTTTAAATATATCTGATTTTGTTTCCAATAAGGAATATCATACATCATTTGTTTTTGTTTAGTATATGAAAGATTTGAAATATTGCGAGTTAAACTGCTGTCATCATAAAAAGAAACATATAAATCTATTTTGTTAATGTTTAAATGCAATGGAGATAATACAGTCATCACTCTTAAATATCCATTTATTAACTGAGAAGATAATTTATTTATATTACTATCTGTAATAGCAGATTTCATTTCAATTATATCTAATTTATATCCGTCAATATTTTTTGAAATTAAAATAATATCTGACGATTTTCTAAACGATAAATGATTAAATTTACTATCTCCCTCAATGTTTGTTATTAAAATACATTCATTATATGGAATATTAATATTATATGTAACATCAATATTGCCTATATTTTCATTATAAATAAATTGCCTGTTACGTATAATATCAAACTGAAAAAAATCATTATAATATTTATTTAGCTTTTTTATTCTTTGGTACAAATCTTCCATATTTAATTATCCAAATCTTCAATAAAAGCCTCAAATTCTTCTGATGACTGCATTAAATACTTATGGAATGTAGGAGCTTGAAATCCGTATTTACTTCCTTTTATTTCTGTTATCTCAGTAAATCCGTCTTCTTTTATATCGAATTGGTACATTCTCACTCTATCTTCTGAAATTAAATCATCTTCATCATAATTATATTTTTTCATCAATTCTTTTTTTACATCTTCTTTATTGTTATTTAATTTAATCATGTTATTTATATGCTGAATAATAGTATCACTATGAGTAGTTATTATTATATTAACACCAGTATTAATTAATTTTATAAAAAGCCTAGTTAATTGCTGTTGTAACTGCGGATGCAAAGATATTTCAGGCTCTTCCATAAGCAATTTCTTTTTTATAAACCCGTATTTTAAAAATAAATATAAAGGAGTTAATTCAGTTACAACTGCCGATGATAAATACATTTGCAATTCTAATTCTGTGTTATCGGGTTTATAATATATATTCTTAGTTTCTTCATTTATCATTATCTTGCCGAAAAGCATATTTTTTTCAATGAAATCTAACATTAGATAAGATTTTTTTGTCATATGTTCAATATTATTTTTTTGTTTAGATAATTCATCAAAATTATCCAAAAAGTCCATAATAGGTCTTGATAAATATTCATTATTTTTTTCAGCAAACCTATCATATTTTGAAGCTCTTGCAGAAGCAGATATATCATTTCTGGACAATAAAAAACCAGTTCTTGATACAGGTAAAAATATCTTTAACTCATCACCAATAATATAACGATTATTCAAATAATTATTAATGATAAAATAAATAACTCTTTTAGAAACAAACATAACATAATTAGACTCATTATACATAATACTCGTTCTATCACCATAATAATTGGTTATAGTAAATATATTATATTCTTCATTATCTCTGCATTCATTTTCTTTTTCTACTCTAAATTTTATTTCTCTATCATAAAATTTTAATTTAATACTTTCTAATTTTATTTCATTATCCGAATTAAATATGTAATTTATAACTTCATTAGAATATTTATTTAAAAGTAAATTAAATAATTCTATAAAAAATTCTATTATTTCAAATGATAATTCAGATTCTTTATTAAAATCTAAATTGTCTATATAATTTTCTATAATAGATTTTAATTTTTTATATTCATCTAATTCTTCAATATCTTTTTCATCTTTAAATATTATATTAATTATTTTCTCTGTGTATCTCATTAATCCATAAACTAAAGTCATTAAATAACTTTTTCCGCTGTTGTTATCACCTATAAATAAAGTAAATGGCGATAATTCAATTTTAGCTTCTTTAATTTTTGCAAAATTTTTTACATATAGAGTTGGATATTTAATATTTTTAGACATAATCACTTTTTACACATTTTAATATTTTCTAAAAAATTTTATCATATAATACCGCTTTGTCAAGAATTTGTATTTAATGATAAATGCAAAAAAATAACGGCTGCTAATATTTTTATTAACAACCGTTATATTTATTTATGTTCTAAGCTATTAATTTATTATAGAACAGGACTTTCATGCATAGCTTTAATTCTAGCCCATCTTCTGTCAACTTCAGCTTGGAATCTGTCAAGAATATCTTGATGTTTAAGAAGGTGTTTAGTTTTACCCATTAATTTTAACCATTCAGTAACAGGTAATTTTTTGTCATCAGCTACCATATTAGTGATAGTAGTAATACCTTGTTCAACTTCATATAATGGGAAGAAACAGCAATCAACAGCAGCTTTGATAATATCTTTACCCATATCATCAGGAGTTTTCCAGTTTAATGGACAAGTGATAAGAAGTTTAACGAAAGCAGTACCAACATTATTAGCATACCATTGAGCTTTAGCAGCTTTTTTAACTAAATCTAAAGGATAAGCTTCACAGCCAGTAGCAATATAAGGAACGTGACAACCATTAAATATTTGAGCAACATCTTTGTGGTTGAATTGTTTACCAACTTCAGCTTTACCAACGTTAGAAGTAGAAGTTCTGTGACCTAATGGAGTAGAGAATGATAATTGGTTACCAGTGTTCATGTATCCTTCATTATCATATTCTAATATAATCATTTTGTGATTTCTAATAGCAGCACCAATAGAAGGTCCCATACCTATATCATGACCACCGTCACCAGTAACCATTATAAAAGTAGGATCTTCTGGTCCGTCAATTTCTCCTCTTCTTTTTCTTTCATGATACATTTCTACGATACCAGAAAGAGTAGCAGCACCGTTTTGGAACAAGTTGTGAACATAAGTAGTTCTATAAGAGCTGTAAGGATAACCAGTAGTAACAACCATAGAACAACCAGTATGTACCAAAAGTACAACAGCACCTTCTATACCTTTCATGAAAGTATTGATACCAGAGAAGATACCACAACCGTTACAAGCACCATGACCTTGAGCATAACGATAAGCTTTACCAGTTAATTCTCTAAGAGGCGGAACTTTAACATCAAGTTTATGAGTTTGTTCGTTCATAGTAACAGTGATACCAGATTTTTGACTCTCTAAAGTAAGAGGTTCATGAATAGGTTTCATTTTAACATTAGGGTCACCCATATACTGTTCTAAGTAAGAGTGTTTTTCAACAGAACCAGGATTAGCTAATTCTTTTAAACCTAATTCGAATAATTCTTTAGCTTTATCAAGAGTAAACTCAGTACCGCCAAGACCATAAACTCTGCTCACAATAGAAGATTTGTTGTTAGGGTCATTTTTTAGAGCAGCTCTAATCTCAGTAGACATATTACCGCCCATACCAGAGTATGAATCTTGTCTGTCTCCTACAACAACAACTTTAACATTAGCAAGTAATTTTTGTAATTCTTTTTCAGGGAAAGGACGAATTTGAGTGATAGCAAAAGCACCTATTTTAAGATTAGGATTAGCTTTTCTCATTTCATCAACAGCTAAAGTACCAGTTTCATAAGAAGAACCGCAAAGCATTAAAGCAACTTCAGCTCCTTCCATATTATGAGTTTCTATAGGAGAGTATTTTCTTCCAGAAAGAGAAGCAAACTCTTCAAATACTTCAGCAATAATAGCTCTAGAATCTTCTAAAGCTTGAGAAAGCTGTAATTTACTGCCTGTTAATTCGTCTTCATTCATGTAAGGCCCAATAGTAACAGGGTTCTTAGTAGGCTCAACAGAAGTAACTTCAGGAGTATATTTACCTAAGAAATCTTGAACATCTTTATCATTTTTGAAAAGGTGAATTTTTTTCTTTTGGTGAGAAGTAAAGAATCCGTCAGAAGAAACAATGATAGGAAGTTTAGCCTTCTCAGCAATTTTTAATGCAAATATATTGAAGTCATAAACCATCTGAGTAGTATGAGCCATAATGATGATCCAACCAGTGTTAAGAGCCATCATAACGTCAGATTGGTCACATTTAATATCTAATGGACCAGAAACAGTTCTGTTTACAACATTTAATACCATAGGGAATCTTGTACCAGCTTGAACAGGTAATTGTTCCATAGCAAAAAGTAAACCGTTAGCAGAAGTAGCATTAAATACTCTACCGCCAGCAGTAGTAGCACCATAACAGATACCAGCTGCACCATGTTCACCGTCACCAGGAATCATGCAAACAGTGTGTCTGCCATTAGCTTTCATTTCATCTAAGTACTCAGCAATTTGAGTAGATGGAGTGATTGGGTAGTAACCCATAACGTGATAATTGATTTGAGCGGCTGCAATGGCTGCTAATTCATTACCACTTTCAAGTATGTTTTCTTGCTCAGCAAGATTATATTTTTGTGCCATTTATACGCTCCTTATTATTTTTTATAACGTCTGTATGTAAGTTTATCCACATCACAATTAGCTTCTACTTCTATTCTTAAAGCCTGCTGATCTTTTTCAAATTTACCAGAATAAGGTCCTTTAGGGCAAGCTCTAACGCATTTTAAACAACCTTTACAATATTGATAATCAATACCCATCATATTCATAGCTGTTTTATTAGGGTCTTTCCTGTCTGGTCCTTTTTCCCAAACGATACAAAGGTCAGGACAAACAACTTCACAGTTAGCACAATCAATACAGTTAGCAGGATTGAATACAGGTATATTACCAGTACGAGTAACTTGTAAATCTTTTAAAGTAGAGTTACCAGCAGCATTGATATAACCGCCTGTTAATTGGTTATTCTTACCATATACAGGCTCTGGTTTTTTATAAGGTATGTAAGGATATTTGCCGTCAGCTTTGAATTCTTTAACAACAGAATCGCTTCCGCCTCTTCTGAAAGCTTCAATATTTGGCTCAACTAATTCAGCCTTTCTTCCGCCGAATTGTTTTCTGATTTGCTCTTCAAACTTAGCAGAATCTATGAAATCAAGCTGATTAACCATAGCACCCATTATGATAGTATTAGCAGCTTGTGAAGGAAGTTTTAAATCATTAGCAATTTTAATAGCATCAATACAAACTACTTTACCGCCATGTAATTTAGCAAAATCTCTTGCCTCATCAGGTGTTTTATTAGTGTTAAAAATAACAATAGCATCTTCTTTAACACCTGCTAAAGTAAGAGGGTTTTTAAGAAGATTCATGTGGAACACTGCCACTACATGTGGTTCTTCTACAGTAGAGTTTACTCTAACTTCAGTTTCTGAAAACCTTACAAAAGATTTTACTGGAGAACCTTTCTTTTCTGAACCATAACTTGAGAATGCAGCACCATAGAAACCTTGTGTTAAAACGCCTACTTCTGCAAGCATCTTACCAGCACTATTAGCACCCATTCCACCGATACTTTCGAGACGGATCTCGAAAAATCCTAAATCATTGACTTTTGGGAGTTTCACAGTTTTATTCTCCTTTTATTATTAAAATATGTGATTTTTGGGTTAATATTCTTATATATCAACCTATATATTTTACTATAAAATATATAAAAGTCAAATTAAATATTATCAATTATATGTATAAATATTTTTAAAACTTTGAAAATAAAAAACATAAAAATTTGTTTGACATATCTAAAAAATTATAATACCATATACCCTATATAGGTAAAATGTAAATAAAATAATAGAGAGTTTAATAAAATGAAAAATAAATTTAAAAGCCTAACAATACAAATCCCAATGGCAATTAATATATTTATTACTTCATTGCTGTTTATATCAATCTTTACATTGGTAAGAATGTCTTCTAAAGCTATTGATAAAGCTACTTATGACGGTTTTCAAACTACTGTAAAAGGATATACTACTTTTATAAACTCTTGGTCTGAAAATCAGCTTGTATTGTCAGATACTTATTCTTCATTGTCATTCGTAATTAATTATATGATACAAAGAAACGTTGAAGCAGAGGCTAATATGCTTACTGTATTAGGGCTAATGGGGGCGAAGAATCCTTATGTAATTAGTTTATCATTGGTAGAAAAAGACAGTACTATTATAAATAGTTCGTCAAAAGGAGATAATATCACTGGTAAAAAAATATCTGAATTGTTTCCAGAACTGTGGCAAAAATTTGATAATGTTAAAAAACCTACATTATCAGATTATATATATAAAAATAATGATGGAAAATGGATTATAGGCTGTATATCGCCTGTACTTTCAAGGACTGATAAAAGTTATTTGGGAGCTATGCTTGTAATATTGGATTGGTCTAAGGTTGTTGATGAGATGCTAATTAATATAGGGGATAATTTTGATAATGATAGAAGGATTTTTATTATTAATCAAAAAAATATTATAATGCATAATTTATTAGATAATATTGGGAAAGAATTTCCAAAAGAGTTTAATAATATAATTAATGAAAAAGAAGGGTATCTATCATTTACAGAATCATCTGTAGAAAAATCATGCTTCTTTTACTCTGCTAATGCACTTCCTTGGAAATTGGCTGTTGCTATACCGAATAAGATATTAAATCAAAATAAAAATCAATTAATAGTTACAGGAATTATTATTGGAATAATAGGAATTATTATTGCATATATAATAGGATATTTATATACAAAAATAAAAATTTCGCCTTTAAAAATTGTAGCAAAAGAAGCAAAAGATATGTCAAAAGGGAATTTTATATTAGAAGAACATAAATTCCAAAATAATGAAATAGGAGAGATAGCAGATTCTTTTAGAGAGATGAGAGATGCATTATCTAGTATAATTAATAAAGTTAATAATACTTCGCAAAAAATTAATGAATCAGCTTTAACATTATCAAGAGGAAGTGGTGATTTAGAAAGAAGAACAGAAGAACAGGCAAGCAGTTTGGAAGAAACATCATCGGCAATACATCAAATGGCTTCTACAATAAAAACTTCTACATCAAATTCTTTAGAAGGAAACAATATGATGGCATCGTCTAAAGAAGCAGTAGAAAATGGTGCTAATAGCATATCAGAAACTACAAAAAACATAGAAGAAGTTTATGAAGATAGTGAAAAAATTAAAAGCATTACAAAAACAATAGAAGATATAGCTTTTCAAACTAATATACTTGCATTAAATGCTTCTGTAGAAGCAGCACGTGCAGGAGAACATGGAAGAGGTTTTTCTGTTGTAGCTTCTGAAGTGAGAAACTTAGCTCAAAATGCACAAACTTCAGCTAAAGATATAACATTGTTAATAGATAATATATATGAAAAAATTAATAAATCAGCAGAAACAGCAAGAGAATCTAAATTAATATTTGATGATATACAATCAAAAGTAGAAAATACTGCTAAAATAATGAATGAGATAAGTACAACTGCATTAGAACAAGAAACTTCTATAGAACATATAAATATATCTATATCAAAAATAGATGATATCACTAATAAAAATGTTTCTTTAGTAGATGAGACAGCATTATCATCAAAAGAAATTTTAGAACAAGCAAAGCAATTAAAAGAGATTATGAATTTTTTCAAAATGTCCTAATCTTTAAAATTGACAATAAAATATTTATGTATATAATATCAAAATATTTTGTTATCTGGACATATTTATGAAAAATATAAAAAAATTATTTACTTTTTCTTGTTTTATTATAATAATAGCTTCTTCAATTCTAAATGCACAAACAGCATATACTAATGCAATAATGCCGAAACTACCCAATGCATTCGATATGTTTATAGGAAGAGAGGGAAACAATGAACTTCCTCAATATATAAAACCAGACTATTTTAGAGATGATTATAAAAGAACTTTGCCAAATCTAAATGATACGAATTTAAGCTTCTTTGAGAAATATCCATTAGAATTTCATTTAGTTTCAACTTTCTCTTATGCAATCGCTGTAAATACTTTTAATATGAGGGATACTTTTGCTACCATTGGGCAAACTTTTCATAATGATTATATACAATTTACAGGTTTTATCACAGCTTATGGATACTTTGATACACATAATCCAGAGATAAATTATCCATATATAAGAGGAAACGGAGGTTTATATGATGGAGGTGTACAGGCTGTATTTGTTGATAGAATATTAGTTTCTGCAAGAGGAAAGGCAACTTTTGATATTAATACTACAACATTTATGCTTATACCGCATTATTATGACACCACACAAAATCCAGCATATATAGATACTCCTGATTATTATATACCTCAAGTATTAAATGGTCCAGGAATGAGAGTGGGGTTTATAGGAAACCATTATGAGATAGCATATTCGCAGGGAGATTTTAGACATAGCATACCAAAAGCATTATTATTAAGATTTAATATACCAAATATAGAGTTTAGATTTCTTTATGAGCATGAAAACAGAAGAGAGCCTCAAAATTATCATATAACATTATTTGATTCTCTTGTTCAGGCTTCTGCCACTTTCAGATTCCCTCTTATGAATGAAACTATTTGGCTTAATGCTATTGCTGAATATACTTGGAGAGAAAATGATGCTCATTATATAAGATTAGAACAAGGATTTGAATGGTATATGCTCAATATTGCCTTGAGAGAAATGGTGCATATAAAAGATAAAGATGCTAAACTTTATTTAGAATATGCTATATTTGGGAAATTTAAAGCCGGTCCTGCAGAGTTTAATGTTGGTTTCCAAGGTGCTACAGACGGAAGATACTATATTGCTGGAAATGTAAAACTATAGTAAGTATTTTATTTATAATATATAATATTATTTTATGGAGGTGCTAATAATGAAAAAAATAATATATATTGTTCTTGCATTATCAATAATCATAACATCTTATGGATATTGTCAATCTATTGCAATAAGTGAGGTTCCAAAAAGCTCCATAATGTTTGCTGACAAATATTTCTCAGATTATTATCTATATAGAGCGGCTAAATCATCTGGGGGATATGTTTTAATATTCAAAGGCGGGTTAAAAATATATGTAAACTTTAATGGCGACTGGCATACTATAAGCGGCGGCGGAGATGAAATATCTATAGATTATATAGAAGATAAAATAAAAAATACTGTAAAAAAAGAATTTCCAGATGAAAAAGTAGTATATATACAGAAAAAGACTAAAGAATATAAAATACAATTTAAAAGCAGAAGAAAAATTACTATAGACTTTGACGGCAATATTACAAAAGGCGGTAGAGATTAAATATTATCTGCTAAATATTTAACAATATCATCTCTAACATTTCTGCCATAATAATCAAATTGTGCTTCTCTCATTTTTACAAGCTTTTCTCTATTATTAGCAATAAGTAAGTCTATTTTATTGAATATATCATCTGTAGATTTTGAATCTAAACCTAAACCATTTTGCTGTATATAAATAGGATTTTCCTCTTCCTGACCTGGTAAAGCCCCCATAGATACTATTGGAATGATGCAATTAACTGCCTCTATTATTGCTGTAGGACCTGATCTTGTTATTAATATATCATTACTATGAAAAAGTTTTGGTATGTCTTGTGTATAACCTATTATCTGAGGACTATAACTTCTTGATGAATAAAATTTATTTATTTTATTGTATGTACGCTTATTTCTTCCGCATACTATTGTAACTTCGCAATTATATCTGCTGTAAAGATTTTTTATTATATATAAAAGTCTTTTAGTTTTTTCAGAATTATTAAGTATTAATATTTTTAATTTATCTGTAATATTTGTATTTTTAATAATCTCTTCCTTACTCGTAAAAGGAGCATCAAAACCATTTCTTACAGGAAGTCCAAATGTAATAACCTTTTCTCTGTCTATACCGTTTTTTATCATATATTCTGTAGCCTCTTTAGATGGGCTTATAATTTTGTCTGCTCTATTATCAAACCATATTCTTGTTATAGTTATTAAGTCTGTAATGAGTATGAAAAACTTTACATCTAATTTCTTTTTTTCTATTATATTTAATAAGCTTCCGCTAAAAAGAGGGTGAACATTTAAAATTAAATCAGGTTTATATTGTTTATAAATTTTTAAGAAACTTCTCTTAATTGTTATAGAATTATTTCTGTTAATAAAATCTTTATTTTTAAATGAAAACTTAAAAATTTTCTCCCAAAGTTTAGGAAAATATTTTACACACTGATTATAAAGTCTCTCAGCAGCTAATAAATCAGGTCCTCCCAAAGTAAAACCGTTTATTACTTTTATTTCGATACTATCTTTATATAATTTTTCAAAACCCTGAATAAGTGCTGTATGTACACTCTTATGACCGTGACCTGTATATTCTGATGATATTATAAGTATCTTTTTCATTTTTTTCCTTCTATAACTGTAATATTCATAGATATATTATAATAAAATGAAATCTTTTGTCAATCTAATCATCAAATAGTTTTCAAATCCTATTTCCTTCATTGTCAAAAAATACTATTTTCCCATCATCAACTTTAAATTGATATCCTTTAGATTTTTTATATATTGAGTTTATTTTACTATATTTTGATTTTATAGTATTTATAATATTTGAAGGTATAAACTTACTTGCTGTTTCAAATGTTATTATATTTCTATTGCCTATAATATTAATCCATTCTCCTTTAAAATTAAATTGAATAGAACTTCCGCCTTTAAATACAACTATATAATGATGGCTCATCATAGTGTTATGAACAGTATAAGTATTAAAATTATTTTCTATAAATTCTTTTGAAATATCAGGAAGCCTTTCATAAGGTATCATAGTAAAATTACTATCATCATAAAAATATAAATAACCAGAGCTAAAAAAACTTAAAGACAATAAAAATAAATAAAGCTTTTTCATTATTAATTTTCTCTATATTTTATATATTACTAATTATAATATAATAAAATATTTGTTATATTGTATATGCTTTTTTCCAAATATTATTAAGTTTATCTTGCAAAATAAGAGAAGATGCATTTATTATATATATAAAACTAAAAGGTATAACTCTTAAAATAGCAAAAATTCTATCAATATCATCATCTATATAATTAGCACTTATAGCAAAAATAATAGCACTAAATATTATATTTAAAAATAAAGCAATAAAAATAACAATATCTATTAAAACTATCATAACCGTTTTATCTTCAGTATTATTCATACCGACTTGAGCAGGTATTTCTTTATAAACTATCTTACCATATTTGTAATACCAATACTTAAAATAAAGTCCGCAAGTAAAAAATCCCAACAATACTTCAATCAAAGGGTTAATATCTTCTTTACCTGTGAAATCTTTTATTTCTTTTGAAGTTTTATATATCCAATAATAATAAAATAATCCACAGCTGGCTATATTTAGCATAAGAAGCATAGGAATTTGTAAAACAGTACCTTTTTTCATAAATACATATTTATAAACTGCTAATTATTCATTAAAAAAAGCTTTATATAAAGCATTAATGGCCTTATTTAAATCTTTCTCTTTTACACCTATCATAATACTAGCTTCACTAATACTTTGGTTAAGCATTTCAATATTAACATTAGCTTTTTCAATAGCATTCATAGCCTTAGCAGATATACCAACAACCTCCTGCATACCCTCTCCAACAAGCATTATTAAAGCCAATTCATTATCAAAAAATACATTATCTACATTAAGCTCATCACGAACTCTTTCATAAATGCGTTTCTCTTTCTCTTCTGTTAAAGTAGAGCCTCTAACTATTACAGATATATTATCTATTCCAGAAGGAGCGTGCTGATATGGTATTCCTTCATCTTCTATTATTCCTAATAATTTTCTTCCAAAGCCAACTTCTCTATTCATAAGATATTTACTAACATAAAGACAAGAGAAATCAGATTCTCCAGAAATGCCAACCACAGGATTCTTTAATTTATCTCTTTTTGCAACTATTTTAGTTCCTTTTGATGCTGTGTTATTAGTATTAAGTATATGAACAGGTATGTTAGCCTCATAAACAGGCTGGAGTGCCTCTGCATGAAGAACATTAAAACCGCCATAGCTAAGTTCTCTCATCTCTCTATATGTAAACTCATCTATAAGTTTAGGATTATCCACTATACTAGGAGAGGCAGCCAAAACACCATCTACATCAGTAAAGTTTTCATATACTTCAGCATTTACGGCTTTAGCAAGTATGGAGCCTGTAATATCGCTTCCGCCTCTTGGGAAAGTTACAACATCACCTTTCTTAGTATATCCAAAAAATCCCGGGAAAACTACTATAGCACTTTCATCTTTTAATTTGGAAAGATTATTGTAAGAGACATCGAGTACAGTAGCATTTCCAAACTCTTCAGATAATAATAATCCAGCATCTTTAGGGTTAACATATTTGGCTTCTACTCCCAAACTATTGATATATGAAGCTACCACTTTAGCATTAATATCTTCTCCAAGTGCTTTAACTCCATCTGTAAACTTTGTAGGGATACTTTTATCTTCTGATATTCTTTTTTTTATGTCACTGTCAATCTCTTCTAAAAGTGAATGGGATAGGCCTAAATCATCTATTATATTTTTAAATCTTTCTAAGATTATTTTTAATTCATGATTACCATCTTTTCCAGCAAGTATTGCATCGGCAAGTGCTATAAGCAAATCTGTAACTTTAGTATCTTCTTTCACTCTTTTACCTGGTGCAGAAACTACAACTATTCTTCTATCTTTATCAGATAAAATTATATCTACAACTTTTTTTATTTGTACAGCATTAGCAAGCGAAGAGCCCCCGAATTTTGCAACTTTCATAATATACTCCATAAAAATACAAAATATTTCTACATATAATAACATAAATATATTTTTTATTCAATTATCAGAGTATAAAATTAATTAAAATAGTAAATTTTATATTAAAAAATTATTATTTTTTGAAATTTAGTTATGTTTTTTTATAAAGATAGTTATATAAAGTGATATATAGGCACTATAAAAAATAGTTATAAAATTAATTAAAATAAATAAAAGCTCTGCGACAAATATCAACAGAGCTTTTTTAATATTTAATAATTGTTTAAATTTTAAGAAATCAAACTTTTAACAGCATCACGTCCTGCATTCAAAGCCTTTTCATTTCCAGGCAAAAACTCTTTTTTTCTCTCACCAAATACTTTTAAGAAAGCTTGTTGAATACTGTCAAAAGAAACAATATTCTGAAGTGTAAGCAAAGCACCAAGCATAACCATATTAGCAGCCTTAGGGTTACCAATATCTCCTGCTATCTTATTAGCTTCCACATAAGCAACGCGAACATCATTTCTTGAAGCTTTTTTTTCTATTAGAGAAGAGTTAATAAGAAGAACTCCATTAGGAAGAACATCTTTTTCAAATTTAGTTAAAGAAGGTAGGTTCATTATCACAGCAGCAGTAGCATCATGTGAAACAATAGGAGAGCCAACAAGTTCATCACTCACAACCACAGAACAGTTAGCCGTACCTCCGCGCATCTCAGGTCCATAAGAAGGACACCAAGTAACATGCTTATTTTCTATCATACCTGCATAAGCAATCATCTGTCCCATAGACATAACACCCTGCCCGCCAAAACCAGCAAAAATTAATCTTTCTGTACTCATATATGGATACCTCCTTATTTTTTAACCATCATTTCTAAAATTGCCAAGCGGATAATGAGGAATTAAATAATCTCTTATCCATTTATGTGCATCGGTTGGAGATATGCCCCAGTTAGTAGTACAGCTTGTAAGCATTTCTACTATAGAGAATCCCTTTCCAGCAATCTGATTTTCAAAAGCCTTTTTAGTAGCCATTTTAGCCTTTCTAATATTTGCCGGACTATCCAAAGCAACTCTCTCAACAAAAGTAGCTCCTTCAATAGTAGCAAGCATCTCACAAACTCTTATAGGCTTGCCAGCTCTGTGAAAATCTCTTCCAGCTTGAGTGGTAGTAGTTTTTTGACCTTCAAGAGTTGTAGGAGCCATCTGTCCGCCGGTCATACCATAAATAGCATTATTTAGGAAAATAACAGTGATGTTTTCACCGCGTGCTGCAGCATGCACTATCTCAGCAGTGCCAATAGCAGCTAAATCTCCATCGCCTTGAAGCGTAAACACCACGCTGTCTGGAACAGCTCTCTTTACTCCAGTAGCAACAGCAGGAGCCCTTCCATGTGCCGCTTGCTGCGTATCGCAATTAAAATATTTATAAGCAAGTACAGAACATCCTACAGAAGCTATACCAACAGCCCTGTCTAATACTCCCAGTTCCTCTAAGCATTCGGCTATTATTCTTTGTGATGTCCCATGCATACAACCTGGGCAATAATGTGTCCTGCTATCAGTAAGCCCCTTAGATTTTTCAAATACTATCATAAAATACCTCCTGCAAACTCTCTAACATGCTCTATAATCTCATAAGCTGCAGGAACTAATCCGCCAGCTTTACCAAAAAACTTAACAGGCGCTTTACATTCAATAGCAAGCTTAATATCATCAATCATCTGCCCCATACTCATCTCTACAGAAACATATAATTTACAATTAGGATTATTAAATGCTTTTACAGGGAAAGGCCATAAAGTTTGCGGGCGAATCATGCCTACTTTTTTGCCTTCAGCTCTGAATGTATCAACAACGCCCCTCACAACCCTAGACATAGTGCCGTAAGAAACAAGTATAACATCTGCATCATCTGTTTTATAATTTTCAGCTCTTGCTTCTTTTTCTTTTATTTCGTTATATTTTTCTTGAAGATGTATGTTATGTTGATAAAGTAATTCAGGCTCTAAATAAAGTGAATTAACAATGTTTTTTTCTCTTTTTCCTCTTGTTCCATTAGCAGCCCAAGTTTTCTCTTTTAATTCATATTTAGGTTTATATATAATTTCTACAGGCTCCATCATCTGCCCAATAAATCCATCAGCAGCCACATAAACAGGTGTTCTATAATGGTCAGCCATATCAAAAGCTTCCATAATCATGTCTGCTGCTTCTTGTAAATTTGCAGGAGCTAAAACAGGGCAATTATAATCACCGTCTCCGCCGCCTCTAGTCATCATATTATAATCACTCTGAGCAGGCTGTATGCTTCCAAGACCTGGACCGCCGCGCATAACATTAAGTATAACAGCAGGAATCTCGGCTCCAGCTAAATATGATATACCCTCCTGTTTTAAAGCTATTCCAGGTGATGATGATGATGTCATAGCACGCACGCCAGCTCCACCAGCACCATAAACCATATTAATAGCAGCTATTTCGCTTTCTGCTTGTACAAAAGCTCCTCCTGACTCATACATAGCTTTAGACATAAATTCTGGTATCTCATTTTGCGGTGTAATAGGATATCCAAAAAAACATTTGCATCCAGCAGCAATAGCCGCAGCAGCCATAGCCTCATTACCTTTCATCAAACTTCTAGCCATTATTTACCCTCCTTCTTCTCATCAAGTCTCTCTACTTTTATACATATATCTGGGCACATCATGGCACAGTTAGCACAGCCTATACATTTATCCATATCTGTAACCGCTGCAGGATAATACCCCCAAGAATTCATATTCTCCTTATCTAAATATAATATCTTGGTAGGACATACAGATACGCAATTTGAACAACCCTTGCATTGTTCGCTATCAATAATAACACGACCTTTAGCCATATTACCTCCATTATTTTTTAAAAAAATTATAATAATTGACTATACTTTTAATACAAAATTTATTTACCTATAATTAGTATATTAAAAAAATAATGTTTGTCAAAATATTGAATATTATTTTAAGCGATTAATAAAAATTTATGAATGATAATATATAACTATTAATTATAGTAATAAATATCTAATTATTAGTCTATTAGTGAATTAAAATATTTGTTTTCTCTAAATATGTCTTCTGATATAACTCTTTGAGCATAATTATATTTATATGATAAACTATTTTTATTAACTTCTATACGTTTTATATTACCATAACTATTACTATAAAAACCGTTGTAAAAACTTATAATATTATCAGTATTTTCTTTAAATAAAAGTGATATTAAACTATTTGTATAATCAAGCTTAGTATTAACAGCTATAAACATAGGAATATTTTCCGGAGGGAATCCATCTTCCAATTTGTAAGGTCCGTCTTGTCCATTCCATATAAGAAGCGGGTTTACTGTATATGAACTTAAAAACGATAATTTTATGCTTTCATCTATAGAAGAGTTGTATATAATATTTTTTAGATATGGATATAAATGGTCATGCTTAAATATGATTATGGCATCTGGGTATTTCTCTAATATAATATCTTTTGTTTTTATTATATCTATTGCCGTCATTGCTGAGTTTTCAAGAGTTTCTACCAAAACAGCTCTATTTTTTTTGTCTATTTTTCTCATGAATCTTTGATTGTTTGAAACAAAATTTAAATCATTTTTTATATGTGTATTAGCATGACCTAAAAATGTAAAGCCTGTAACAAAAACACTACCTTCTGAAATATTATTTTTAATATAGTTTTTTATATTTGTAATCCCTAAATTAAATACTGTTTTTTCAACTCCAATATCAGGAAACAATTTATCTAAATAATAAGTAACTCCAGATTCCTCTAAAGCTATTACTTTGTACCCTTTATCTCTAAACAAAAATGGAAGAGTTTTAGTGATGATAGTAGAATCAGGCTTTTTTGGAAATATAGGCGAACTGCCTGTTAAGCCAGACAACCTTGCAAATAAACTTCCATTTCCATCATTAGGACCAACTTTAGATGAAGCTTTAGCCCACTTTCTATATTCCTCTGGAAAAGGATCTTTGTCAAACAAACTTTCAAAATGGCTATAATCATAAAAAGATTCTAAATATATTAAAAATACGCTTCTATTTGTAACTGTATTGTTGCTATATGGCATTATTAATTCTGATACATCTATGTTTCTTTCGCTTAATAAATTAATAGCATCTCTTACATCATTAAGATTACATTCTATATTATTATATTCTCTATCAAAAGATATTCTATGGCTTATTGTGTTTATTATTCCTTTGCTATTTGCTATATCAAAATAATTCGCATAAATAGAATTAATCTTTACAGGTCTAAAAAATGATAAGTATGTTGTTAATATAACAATCACTATTAAAGAAATAGATTTTACTCTTTTTATTTTATACATCTTATATAATCTATATATAAAATATAAAGCAAAAGCTATAAGCAAAGAAAAATAAAGCACAGTAGCAGATATAGTGATAATTTGCAAATATAATGGTACAACTTCTATTAATGATGGGTATAAATCAGGCATATCTGTAAAAAACAAAGGTTTTGTAACTACGGAAATACCCAAAGGCTCTATACTAAAAAAAGAGAATACTGAAACTACAACAAAAGAATATGATATTATAAGCCTCTTTTTAGGGTTAATATAATCACATATATTATATGCTATTACAGAAAACCAATAAACATATATTATATCAATTACATGAAACTCGAAATTTCCTAAAGACATAAATGGAAATAAAAAATCTATTAATAAAAAATACAATATTAATATTATAAAAAAGGAAATAAAATAAAAGTTATTTTTCATATTTATTATACACTATTATCTAAACACTATTATACTATATTTTGAAGATTATATATTAAAATATTTTTTATTCAATATATGTAAATTAATTATGAAATATTTTGCTTAAAAACTCTTTAATTCTTTCATTATTTTGATTATTAAAGAAGTTTTCAGAATTATCCATAGCAATGATTTTGCCTCTATCCATGAATGCTATATTTGTAGAAAGCTCTTTTACAAAACTAATCTCGTGGCTTACAATAATCATAGTCATTTTTTCTTCGGCAAGTCCTTTAAGTACGGTTAAAACCTCGCCTATAAGTTCAGGGTCCAAGGCGGAAGTAGGCTCATCGCATAAAAGTACCTCAGGCTTCATTGCTAAAGCTCTTGCTATTGCAACACGCTGCTTTTGACCTCCGGAAAGTTCACTCGGGTAACTGTCTCTTTTATCTTTAAGACCAACCATATCGAGTAACTTTAACCCTTCTTCTATTGCTTCATCTTTGTTTTGTTTCTTTACAATGATTGGTGCTTCTATAATATTTTCTAAAGCTGTTTTGTGGTGAAACAAATTAAAGTGCTGAAATATCATTCCTATCTTTTCTTTTCTCTTTATAAAATCTTCTTTAGAGATAGTAAGGTTATTTGAAAACAAAGGTTCATTATCTATATAAACTTCTCCAGAATCAGGCCTATCTATTTGTATAATATTTCTAAGAAGAGAACTCTTTCCCGCACCAGATGGACCTATAATAGAAACTATATCTCCTTTATTTACTGTAAAGCTTACACCATTAACTGCAGCAGAATCTTTATATCTCTTTTTTAAGTCAACAACTTTTAAATTAGCTTCTAATGACATATTTCTTCTCCAAATTTCTAAAAAGAACAACTATAACAAATGTAAACAACAAATATATTATTCCTGCTATTACAAAAGGTATAAGTTTAAAATCTCTAGTTAAAACTTGTCTTGCATAAAGCATTAAGTCGCCTATTCCAAGAACTATTACTAATGATGTATCTTTTATTAGGTTAATAGCTTCATTTGAAAGAGGAGGCAATACTTTTCTTATAGCCTGCGGAAGTATGATCCTTGTCATTATTTGTCTGTAATTCAAATTAAGTACATAAGCTGCCTCATATTGTCCTTTATCTATACTCTCTATACCCGCTCTAAATATCTCCATAAGATAAGCTGCATAATTAAGAATAAAAGTAATAGCTGCAGAGGTAAATGCTGGAAAAGCTATTTTATTGTTGGTGATAAGAGGAATACCATAATAAAAAAATATTAGCTGGAGTATTAAAGGAGTACCCCTAAAAAGCCAAGCATAAATATCAAAAACATATCTAATAAATTTGGGCGCACTAAATTGTAATGCCGCAAAAATGATAGATAATGGCATTGAGAATATAGCAGTAACTAAATAAAGGCTTATTGTAACATATGTGCCTTTCAATAAATAAATGGTTGTAGATATTATGTATTCCATATAACAAAACTTTATAATAAAAAATATTTATAGTAATACTATTAATAATAGTATAATGCTATTATTAAAAATAATCAATACATTTATTAAAATACTATTAATAAAAATATTAATATAACTTTTTTATTACATATTAATTTGATTTTTGATAAAAAAATATTATTATATAACTATAAACTTTTATGAGGGTTAATTTATGTATAAAATATCACAATTAGAAGAATTATTAAAGAACAGTAAGCTTGATGAGCAATTTTCTAATATATATGGCAATGATGATAAAACTATTAAGGAAGCATATTTGAGATTAACTTCTGCATTAAATCATTTTAAAACTATAGATAATAGTGAAGATGTTCATATATTTAGTGCTTCAGGAAGGACAGAATTATCTGGGAATCATACAGATCATAATAATGGTTGTGTATTGACAGCTTCAATTAATTTAGATAAATTAGCGGTAGTATCAAAAAGAAATGATGAAAAAATAGTTATTTATACTGATTATTCTGATAATCCTAACTATATAAATATAAATGAATTAAATATTAATAAAAATGAATATGGTAAATCTAGTGCTTTGATTAGAGGCGTATGTGCGCGTATAAAAGAAATGGGATATAAATTAGGAGGTTTTACTGCTTCTATTTCAAATAAAGTTTTGATGGGAAGCGGCCTTAGCTCTTCTGCAAGTTTTGAATCTTTAGTTGGCGAGATAATAAATTCTCTTTATAACGAAGATAAAATAGAAAAAACAGATATTGCCAAAATAGGGCAGTATTCAGAAAATAAATATTTTGGAAAACCTTGCGGACTTATGGATCAGATGGGCTGTTCTATTGGCGGTATTATGGCTATAGACTTTAAAGACAATAATAATCCTAAGTTAGAAAAAGTGGAATATGATTTTGAAAAGGTTGGTTATGCTCTTATGATAGTTGATGCTAAGGGGGATCATAGTTCTCTTACTAATGAGTATGCTGCTATAAGAGAAGAGATGAATTTAGTTGCTAGATATTTTTCTAAAGAAGTGTGCCGTGATATTACAAAAGAACAGTTATTAGAAAATGCTTCAAACATAAGAAAAGAGATTGGAGACAGGGCTTTTTTAAGAGCTTATCATTTTATTACAGAAAATGAAAGAGTAGAAGAACAAATAAATGCTTTAAAAGAAAATAACATAAAGAAGTATCTTGAACTTATGAATGAATCTGGGCTTTCTAGTTTCATGTATCTTCAAAATTGTTATTCTATTACAAGTTCTAAAAATATGGGGGTTGCTTTGGCAATTGCTATGACTAAAGATTTCTTGCATGGTGATGGAGCTTCAAGAGTGCATGGCGGAGGTTTTGCAGGAACTATTCAGGCTTTAATACCATTAGATAGAGTAAAAGAGTATACAGATTTTATGGACAGTATATTTGGTAAGGGTTCTGCTGTAAAAATTAGAATAAGACAAAGTCCTGTTTGCGAGATTTGAAATACTATAATATATTTATAGATTTTTTATGCTTATTAAAAAGGTTTTATAAATTATTTATAATAATTTTATATTTTGTTAATATTTTTATAAACTAATATATAGTTTAAATATCTTATTACAGTGTATGAGCTGCAGCAAAAAATGATATAAAATTAGCTGCAAACAAAGGGCGAAAAATATTTTTACAAAATTTAATTTTTTAGTATTATATTGTAATATTTAAATATGGATAACTAAAGTATGAGAAGAAAAATAATAATATTAATAATATTTTTGAGCATATTTTTGTCTTCTTGTATTATTAATTTAAGCAGTTCTTCATTTTTTCCAACAGGCAGAACATATACAGGAGGTTGGTCTGGGTATTTGTATGGAACAGATAATATACATGGTTATTCTATTATAAGAATTGCTTCTGATGGTACTATGCAATTTAAAAATCAATATAATCTTACTATAGATTTTTATAGATATGATATTGAATATAAGAATATTCTTGGAAATGATGTATATGAGGCAAGTAAATATGTATACAATAATGGAGATAGTGTTACTTATTATTTAACTATGGAATTTGTGAAGAGCAGTTTTAATGAGAGTATTTATATAGCTAATGTTATGTTGGTGGAGAAAAGAAATATTATGAATGATAAAATATATAGCGGTACTTTTAATAAATATTAATTAATTTTGAAGGTTATGATAATTATATGTCAAATCATATAGGCAAAGATCTCACAGAATCAAAAGTCTCTTCTACACTTATAACACTCTTGATACCAATACTGTTATCAAACACATTGAATGTTGTTTATAACATAGTAGATAGTATATGGATAGGTAATATTATAGGACCTCTTGGACTTTCTGCAGTTGCTGTGAGTTTTCCAATAACACTTATGATGGGCTCTTTTGCTTTTGGGGTAAATATGGCTAATGGGGTTATAGTATCTCAATATTATGGTGCTAAAGATTATGATACAGTTGGCCATGTAATAAAGGTATCTACCACTTTGGGAGTTATTATACTTTTTACCGTGGGTTCATTAATGTTTATATTTGCTAAGAAAATATTAATAATAATGAACACCCCAAAAGATGCTTTAGGTATGGCTGTTATTTATTTGAGAATAACTATAGTAGGTTTGCCGTTTGCTTATTCTTATTTTTTCATATCTTCTATACTTAGAGCTGTTGGCGATAGCGTGAGACCTTTAATATTTTTGATAGTATCGTCTATTGTTAATATTATATTAGACCCCATATTAATAAAAGGATTTTTTATAATTCCAGCAATGGGGCTTAAGGGGGCTGCTATTGCTACTGTAATATCTCAATGTATTTCTGTGTTAATAAGTACATCATACTTAAGAATAAAAAATAGTTTTATAAGGATTAATCCTTTTATATTTACATTTGATATTAATATAACCAAAAAGATAATGAAATTAGCAATTCCAATTTCATCAAATCAATTTATAGTAGCTTTCGGCTGGCTTATAATAACAAGGCTTATAAGCAGTTTTGGAGATGCTGCAAGTGCTACGGTTGCTATAGTAAATAGGGTAGAGTCCTTATTTATTATGCCTATAGGAGCTTTGGGAAATGCTGTTATGACAATGTCTGCACAAAACATTGGAGCTAATAAATTAGACAGAGTAAAAGAAATTTTTAAAAATGGCATTGTTATTGGCATTATTATCTCTTCTGTGATGAGCATATTTTCTATACTTAATCCTCACTTGCTAATTAATATGTTTACAAAAGATTTAGAAGTTTTTGAATATTCTAAAAGCTATATTTATACTATAATGCCTATATTTATATTTTATTCTATTATGTTTGTATGCAATGGTGTAATTAATGGAGCTGGCAAAACTATAGTAATAATGATTTTTAGCACTTCTACTACGCTTATTTTAAGAACTATATTAGCTTATGCATTATCAGGAAAGTTTGCACTTGTTGGTATATGGGCATCTATGGGTATTTGCTATATAATAAATACTTTGTTTAGTTTATATTATTATAAATCTAATAAATGGCAGAAAAACTCAAATATTACACGAGAATAATAATAATACTTTATTCTATAAAGATTAATTTTTTAGTATAAGGTATTTGGAATTTCATATTTTGTATTGTAAAAGTTAAAGTAATTTTAGCAGTACAATTAAAGCTTTTATTTTTTATGCTTCCAAAGGCTGTAGTAAATACATCAATATATTTAGCATTAAACTCCATATCAATATCTTCTGATTGTTTTGAAGGTATTTTTAGAGTTTGAACAGTATTAGCAGTTGCAAAGACTTTATTGTCTGAATTGATTAATTCTACATCTATTCTATCTAATGGAAGTTCAAAAGGAAAATTATTTTTTATATTTAGAAGCACATCTAAAGTAATATCTTTAAAAGTTATGCTGGCAATAGAAGCTTCTTTTACTTTTATATCTGGTTTATTTTCTTCTATATATTCTCTTGTAATTTCTTTTGCTGTATTTTGTAATGTTTCGCATGAAGATAATATAAATAATAAAGATATTAATACGATAGAGATTTTTTTCATAGATTGAACTTCCTTATATTCATTTTTTGTTATTCAGCTTAAAAAATCTATTTTTATTAAATTATATATAATTTATAATAGTATTGCAACTTTTGTATATTAAGATTTCATATTTAAATTTATTTTTTATGATATGTTAATAATATTTAATAAAAATTTTTACTATACTTAAAAAAGTTAATAAAATTTTATTATTATAGTATTGACATTATTTTTATTTGTATTATATTGAGTTTCATTAAAAAAATAATGCAATAGCTCGAGTAATGGATATTCTTTGCAGGTGTATCTGTTGACTAAGAAAGGCTTATTATTAATTATAATTAGCTAGAACGAAAAAAACCCTATGCGGGTAAGCGACGAGTAAACTGCGTTTTATACGTTAACATGTATATACGTAATTTTACGGAGGCTATTGTAAATATACGCATAGGGGGTCGTGTGATGGGCGATAATATTATCGTATCTTTAAAAAATATCAATGTATCTTATGGTGAAAATACCATACTTGAAAATCTCAATTTAGACATAAAAGACAAAGAGTTTCTCACTCTCTTAGGACCTTCAGGCTGCGGTAAAACAACTATACTTAGAACTATAGCTGGTTTTGTTAAGCCAGATTCTGGAGAGGTATTATTTGACGGCAAGGTGATAAATAATACTCAGCCATACAAAAGGGAAGTAAATACTGTTTTTCAAAGATATGCTTTGTTTCCGCATCTTAATGTGTTTGAAAATATTGCTTTTGGTCTTAATCTCAAAAAGGTTCCTAAAGCAGAAATTAAAGATAGAGTTCATCAAATGCTAAAGATGGTGAACTTAGAGAATTATGGAAATAGAAATATCAATAATTTATCAGGCGGTCAGCAGCAGAGGGTAGCTATTGCAAGGGCCTTAATAAACAAGCCTAGAGTTTTACTTCTTGATGAGCCTTTGGGGGCGTTGGATTTAAAACTTAGAAAAGAGATGCAAATAGAGCTTAAAAAAATTCAGCAGTCATTAGAGATTACTTTTGTATATGTTACTCATGACCAAGAAGAAGCTTTAACTATGAGCGATACAGTGGCAGTTATGAAAGACGGAGAGATACTTCAGATTGGCACTCCGCAGGATATATACAATGAACCAAAAAATGCATTCATAGCAGATTTTATTGGAGAGAGCAATATTATAGATGGTATTATGCATGAAGATTATTTGGTTGAGTTTGCTGGTTATGTATTTAATTGTGTTGATAAGGGTTTTGAAAAGTTAGAGAAAGTTGATGTTGTTATTCGCCCTGAAGATATAATAGTAGTTCCTGCAGAAGATGCTAATATATCTGGACTTGTGGAATCTGCTATATTTAAAGGTGTTCATTATGAGATGATACTCGATGCTCATGGTTATAAATGGATTATACATTCTACAGAAAAATGGGAAGCTGGTACAGAGATTGGCATTGATGTGGCTAAAGAAAATATTCATATAATGAAAAGAGAGGAAGAGGAGGTACTTTTATGAAAACAAAAATACCTGCTATACCTTATCTTATTTGGACTTTAGTTTTTATATTAGTACCTTTGGTTTTGGTTATATATTTTGCTTTTACTAATCAGAGAGGCGATTTTACTATAAAAAATTTTGCAGATGTTTCTACATTTGCCCCTGTTATAATGCGTTCTGTTATGCTTGCTTTTGTGTCTACTTTGGTATGTTTGATACTTGCTTATCCATTATCTTATTATATATCAAGACAAAACAAAACAGTTCAGCATGCTTTAATAATGCTTGTAATGCTTCCTATGTGGATGAACTTTTTATTGAGAACTTATGCTTGGATGACTATATTAGAACAAAATGGTTTAATTAACAAGGCTTTAATTTTTTTCGGACTTTCACCTGTAAAACTTATAAACACTCAATGGGCTGTGCTTATAGGAATGATATATAACTATTTGCCTTTTATGATACTTCCTCTATATTCTGTAATGACAAAGATACATAAAAGTTTAATAGAGGCTTCTCAAGATTTGGGTGCTAATTCTTTTAATGTATTTACAAAAGTTGTTTTTCCTTTAAGTTTGCCTGGTATGGCTTCTGGTGTTACTATGGTATTTGTTGCAGCAGTAAGTACATTTGTAATTTCTCGTATGCTTGGTGGTGGTTCAAACATACTTATAGGTGATTTGATAGAGATGCAATTTTTAGGAATGTCTTATAATCCTAATTTGGGTTCTGCTATTAGTTTGGTTTTAATAGTGATTTCATTATGTGCTATACTTCTTATGCAGCAAATTGATGATGATGACGATGTGGAGGGTATGCTATTATGATAAAAAAAATACTCTCTAGAACATATATTGCTTTTATATTTTTATTTTTATATGCTCCTATAGCTATATTAATATTTTTCTCTTTCAATAAAGCAAGAGGACGAGGTGTTTTTACAGGGTTTACTTTAGAATGGTATAATAGACTTTTTTCAAATGATTTGATATTAACTTCTTTTTTAAACACAATTATAGTAGCTGCTGTTTCATCTGTACTTGCTACAATTATAGGAACTATGGCTGCTATTGGAATAAGTTCTTTTAACAAAAAAGTGAAAAGTGCTATTATGGGGGTTACATACATATCTATAATTAACCCTGAAATAGTAACTGGTGTTTCATTAATGCTTTTATTTGTAATAATGAAATTAAAATTCGGCTTTACAACTTTGATACTTGCTCATATTACTTTTAATATACCTTATGTAATATTGAATGTTCTTCCAAAATTAAGACAGCAAGACAGCAGTTTATATGAAGCGGCATTAGATTTGGGATGCACTCCAACTTTAGCTTTTTGGAAGGTTGTAATTCCTGATATATTTCCAGGTATTATAGCAGGTTTTTTAATGGCACTCACTTATTCTTTAGATGATTTTGTTGTTAGTTATTTTACTTCTGGAATCACTTCGCAAACTCTTCCTATAACAATTTATTCTATGACTAGAAAAAGGGTAAGTCCGGAAATTAATGCTATATCTACTGTAATATTTACTATAGTACTTATCACTTTAGTAGTTATTAATATTAAAGAGATAAAGAAAGAAAAATATTTAACGCAGCTCAAAAGAAAATTTAATAAAAATAATTAATAGTTAAAAGGAGAATAACAAAAAATGAAAAAATTATTTTTTAGTTTTGCATTAGTTTCTATGTGTTTTTATTCATTGAATGCACAGACACTTGATACTAGCAAGCTCGATTTAAATTATTATCAGAAGTTTAAAGATAAAAATATGTCTTTAAACGTATACAACTGGGGTGAGTATATATCTGATGGTTCTGATGAATCTATGGATATTAATAAAGAGTTTGAAGAGCTTACAGGTATAAAAGTAAATTATTCAACTTTTGCTTCAAATGAAGAGCTTTATGTAAAATTAAAAGTTGGAGGTATTGCTTATGATATAATAATACCTTCAGATTATATGATAGCAAAATTGATAAAAGAAAAACTTGTACAAAAGATAAATTTCAATAATATACCAGCTGCAAAAAATATAGATAGCAGATTTTATAAACAACTCTATGACCCAACAGGCGAATATTCTATAGCATATACTTGGGGAGTAAATGGAATAATATATAATACAAAAAAAGTAACAGAAGATATAGTAGATTGGAATATACTTTTTAATGATAAATATAAAGGTCAAATACTTATGTATTATAATCCAAGAGATGCTTTTGGAGTAGCACAGGCTTATTTAAATTATTCATTAAACACTACTAATGAAATGGAATTAAGAGAGACTGCAAGAATATTAAAAGAGCAAAAACCTTTAGTTCAGGCTTATGTAATGGACGAAATATATGACAAAATGGAATCAGGAGAAGCTGCTATAGGGGTTTATTATGCTGGAGATTCTCTTTCTATGATAGACAATAATCCTGATTTAAAATTTGTTATACCAGAGAAGGGAGCTAATTTATTTGTAGATGCTATATGTATACCTTCAAATGCTCAAAATGTTGAGGCTGCTGAGCTTTATATAAATTTCTTATGCGAGGCAGAAGTTGCTTTAGCTAATATAGAATATATTAATTACGGCTCTCCTAATAATGCTGCTATAGAGATTATGAGCGAAGAGGTAAAAAATAATCCTTTAATATATCCTCCAGCAGAAGTTCTTGACAATTGCGAAGTTTATATAACATTACCAGATGAAACAAACTTACTTATGGAAGAGCTTTGGAATGAGATATTATCAGATGATTCAACTTACGGCGGTTGGGTTGTTCCTATATCTTTGATTGTAGTTGTAGCTTTATGTGTAGCTATAATAGTCTTGAGAAAGAAGAAGAGAAGAGAAAATTAATAATTATTTTCATAGAAAACAAAAGCATGTATTTTGATGTACATGCTTTTTTATTGCATTTTTATTTTATAAATATAACTATTTTAAAATCTATTCACAAAGATTAATTATTATATATTGTATAAATTATGATTTTAGTGTGTAAAATTGCAGTCTTTTTGGTTCTTTGTGCCAATACCGAAGGCACTTCCTACGGTCGCAAAAGAACTGGGGGTGCTGCACGGTGTGTGCTTCGCAAGGGGCTAGTCCCCGCAAATATTAAAATAAAAAATATATTTTTTAGGAACTTAAAAAAATTTAGTATATCTTTATAAGAAACAACTATATTTTGTTATATAAGTTTATTTTATTCAACTTTTTCCCGCCTTCGTACCAATACCTAAAGATACTTCTTTCAGTCGCAGGCACTTCTTTCGGTCGCGGTGCGGACTTCGTAAAAGTTTTCGACCTTCGGGCACGCTTTGCGAAAGTGCAAATACTTTAATTTTATATGTTTGGAATATAAATAAAATAAAATATAAGATAATACCTGTATTTTAGTTTAAGAAATGCAGTCCTTTTGCTTCTTTGGGTCACCAAAAGAAGTGGGGTGCGGGGCAAAGCCCTGCAAATAATTAAAATAAAAAAGTTAAAAATTATTAGTGCATATTAAAACTATTATTTTTTATCAACTTTTTCCCGCCGCAAAAAGTTGCAAAAAGTGCAAGTATTGTTATTCTATATGTTAATAATATATATAAAATATTAGATAGAAGTGTGTCCTTATTAAATCACATTATGCCCATCTTCTTTCTTTGCGATAACTTAAATCCATAAGCATCATGACCTGGATAAAGTAACGTATCATCTGGAAGTTTGTATATAATATTTGTTATGCTGTTTTCAAGCTCTGCATAATTTCCTGTAGCTAAATCGTATCTTCCTATTCCATAAGCAAATATAGTATCTCCGCAAAATAAATGACCTTCTGTATAATAGCAAACTCCTCCTTTTGTGTGCCCTGGAGTATGTATTACCTTAAACTCTTTGTCTTTTAATTTGAAAGTATCCCCATCATTAAACTTTATTTCTGGACTTTGGCATTTAATTCCTTTTCCAAAATATCCGCTTGCATTTAATTCAGCATCTTGAAAGAAGTCATAATCATCTTTATGTACAGCATGTTTTGTATCTTTATAAATAGTTCTTATATCATCAGCACCAGACATATGGTCAAAGTGCCCATGTGTAAATAATACATTAATAAGTTTTTTGCCTTCTAATAGTTTTGTATAATCATCATATCCAAATGAGAGTTTAGCAATATCTATTATAATAGCTTCATCTTCTACAGAAACTATATAAGAGTTCATTCCATACATATTTGTATTAATACAGCTTACTTTTAATTCACTCATTATTTTACTCCATAATTTTTTTATTTAGATTTATAATCAGTTAAATATATATCTATATTATCAAACATTCCAGTAATAGAATTATATTTTATTATTTTTCTTGAATCATCATTTTCTTCTATATATGCTCCCATTTTTGGAAGGAATATAGAAAAAGGTATGCCTTCAATTTTTACTTCCATCTCATAAGCATTTTTTTGATTATTATTAACGTCTATTTTTTTTATTCCATTATATACAACATAGGCTCTAATTTTACTGTCTGGGCTTGATGTTGGCATAATGATACTCATTTGATTGGTAGAACCTATTGGATAAGCCCTTGCAATTTGATATATTCCATACATAGAAAATATTGCTAAACTTCCAGAATTATTTGCATAATTTATTTTATTTCTTATATCAAATGTATATTCAGTATTTCCAAACTCATAATAATCTATGTTTTTAGCATAAACTGTACGCATATTTTTTAAATCTATTGTGGAGTAAGTTTCTGACTTTCTTACATTAGTTAAAAAACTTTCTTTTAATTTAAAAGGGTCTTTTAATTTATTTGTTACATTTCCTCTAATATAAGTTTCTTTTATATTCCAGTAATTTTTATCAATAGAGGTTTCTGTGTATATAATTATTGCTTTATCTTTTTTTGAAGATATTCCTTTGTAGGTAAAATATTCATTTTTAGGTAAATTTTTTATGTTTGTATATGAGTAATATTGTGCATTTAGAATATTAAATGTAAATACTGCAAAAATAATTATTAATTTTTTCATTGCTATATAATAAACTTAATAGTACAAATTTCAATATACAAAATAGAAAAATATTTACTCCATTACCGCACGCAGAGTGTGTTTTAATATATAAGTTGATTAATAATGATAATTTTTTTTATAAATAAAATATATCTACCGTGCGTTAAACATAATTATAATAACTAATAAAAGCTTGGGCGGGTTTTGCATTTTTTAATGAAACAATAAGAAAAAGTTTATTTATTATTTAAAAATGAAGCAAAAAATATATAGGGTGGGGGATGTAAATAAAATTTATTATATTTAATTGACATATAATAAAAAAGTATTATACTATGTAAAATCAAAATATTTTATACTTATATAAGTTCATAATACGGTTGAACGCTCTACCAATTACCAAAAAATAATTGACTATAAGTTTTTATATCATCATAAAAATAAATGGAGGAATAAAAATATGTCAAGTATTTTTATCAAAAATATTTCTTCTATAGTTACTTGCGATAACAATGATACGGTTCATAACTACACTAATCTACTAATAGAAAATGAAGTTATAACCTATATTGGCAAAGAAGAAAAAAAAGCTGATAAAGTTATTGATGCTTCAGGCTGCTTTATGTATCCCGGACTTATCAATACACATCATCATTTGTATCAAATATTCAGTAGAAATCTGCCTCAAGTACAAAACATGGAATTATTTGACTGGCTTAGAACTTTATACGAAATTTGGAAAAATATAAATAATGATGTTGTTTATTATAGTTCTATTGCTGCAATGGGTGAATTATTAAAAACAGGCTGTACTACTTGTTTTGATCATCATTATGTGTTTCCAAGTAATAACTCTGAAACATTATTAGATTCTCAGTTTGCTGCTGCTAAAGATTTAGGAATAAGAATGTATGCTTCAAGAGGAAGTATGGATTTAAGCAAAAAAGACGGCGGACTTCCTCCTGATTCTGTTGTTCAGTCATTAGATGAAATTTTAAAAGATTGCCAAAAAGCAGTGGAAAAATACCATGATTCTTCACGCTATTCTATGAATATGGTGGCATTGGCTCCTTGCTCACCTTTTAGCGTTACAGAAGAATTATTAAAGCAATCTGCAATATTAGCAAGAGATTTAAAAGTAAGACTTCATACACATTTATGTGAAACTAAAGATGAAGAAAGATATGTTAAAGAAAAATTTAATATGCGTCCTTTGGAATATATGGAATCTTTAGGCTGGGTTGGTAATGATGTTTGGTATGCTCATGGTATTCACTTCAATGAAAAAGAATTAAAATTTTTAGCTGATACTCAAACAGGAGTAGCACATTGTCCTATATCAAACATGAAGTTAAGTTCTGGAGTTTGCAAAATACCTGAAATGCTTGAATTAGGAGTACCTGTTGGACTTGCTGTTGATGGAAGTGCAAGTAATGACGGATCTAGTTTGCTTGAAGAGATGAGAGTTTGTTATTTACTTCATAGACTTAATTCAAGCGATAAAGCTCCTTCAGCTTATGATATATTAAAAATTGCTACTAATGGAAGTGCAAGAGTTTTAGGCCGTGACGATATAGGAAGTTTGGAAGTGGGTAAGGCAGCTGATTTATTTATGATAGATATGAGAAGATTAGAGATGGTTGGTGCTAACTTTGACCCTAAATCGTTATTCGGTACTATAGGCTGGAAAGGAAATGTTGATTATACTATAGTTAATGGAAAAGTGGTTGTTGAAAAAGGAAGACTAATTACTATAGATGAAGAAAAGATGTACAGACTTGCAGATGATATTGAAAATAAATATTTAGATAAATCTAAATAATAAAAGTATTTATTATCCAACAATTTCTCATATATAATAATAAGCACAGTTTTAATATTTAAGGCTGTGCTTTTTTATATATTAATAACTCAATATATTTAGAAAAATAAACTAAATCTAATTATTTAATAATGTAAATTTTAATAATCTTAATTGACATAAAACAGAAATCTTTTATAATATCATTTAGGCAGTTTTACATACTTATATAAGTTCATAATAGGCTGAACGTTTCTACCAATTACCTCAATAATTGACTATAAGTTGCCTTATCTTAAATCAATTGGAGGTATAAAATATATGTCAAGTGTTTTTATCAAAAATGCTTCTTCAATAGTTACTTGTGATGATAATGATGCAGTTCATAGTAATAGTAATATTTTGATAGAAAATGGTGTTATTACTTATATTGGTAAAGAAGAAAAAAAAGCTGATAAAATAATTGATGCTTCAGGCTGTTTTGTATATCCGGGGCTTATTAATACACATCATCATTTATTTCAAATATTTACAAGAAACCTTCCTCAAGTACAGAATATGGAATTATTTGAATGGCTTACAAATCTCTATGAAATTTGGAAAAACTTAAATCATGATGTTGTTTATTATAGCTCTATTACAGCAATGGGAGAGTTATTAAAAACAGGCTGTACTACTTGCTTTGACCATCATTATTTATTTCCGCAAAAAAACTCAGAAATGCTTTTAGATTCTCAATTTAGAGCAGCTAAAGATTTAGGAATAAGAATGTATGCTTCAAGAGGAAGTATGGATTTAAGCAAAAAAGACGGCGGACTTCCTCCTGATTCAGTTGTTCAGTCATTAGATGAAATTTTAAAAGATTGCGAGAGAGTAGTAAAAAAATATCATGACCCATCAAGATATTCTATGAGTATGGTAGCATTAGCTCCTTGTGCTCCTTTTAATGTAACTGGAGAGTTAATGAAGCAATCTGCAGTATTAGCAAGAGATTTGAAAGTTAGACTTCATACACATTTATGTGAAACTAAAGATGAAGAAGTATTTGTAAGAGAAAAATTTAATATGCGTCCTTTAGAATATATGGAAACATTGGGTTGGGTTGGTGAAGATGTATGGTATGCACATGGTATTCACTTTAATGATAAAGAGTTAAAATATTTGGCTGATACAAAAACAGGAGTAGCTCATTGTCCTATATCAAACATGAAGTTAAGTTCTGGAGTTTGCAAAATACCTGAAATGCTTGAATTAGGAGTACCTGTTGGACTTGCTGTCGATGGAAGTGCAAGTAATGACGGTTCTAGTTTGCTTGAAGAGATGAGAGTTTGTTATTTACTTCATAGACTTAATTCAAGCGATAAAGCTCCTTCAGCTTATGATATATTAAAAATTGCTACTAATGGAGGAGCTAAAGTTTTAGGACGTGATGATATAGGAAGTTTGGAAGTGGGTAAGGCAGCTGATTTGTTTATGATAGATATGAGAAGATTAGAGATGGTTGGTGCTAACTTTGACCCTAAATCTTTATTTGGTACTATAGGCTGGAAAGGCTCTGTTGATTATACTATAGTTAATGGAAAAGTTGTTGTTGAGAAAGGAAAACTAATAAGCGTAGATGAAGAGAAAATGTACAAACTTGCAGATGAAACAGAAAATAAATATTTGTCTATAATATAAATTATGTAAAAATATGTTTAAAAATAAATATTTACAATATATATTTTTTTGTACATAATTTATAAAGTTATTATAATAAAAAAACAGAAAGGAATATTATTAATCCTTTCTGTTTTTTAGTTTTATATAAAAATTAAAATCTAACAATATCTCTGTTTATTTCTTTTAGGCTATGAACACCGCACATTGTCATAGCATCTTCAAGCTCAGCGCCCAATTGAGCAGTGTAAGATTTAACACCATCTTCTGCCCCGCCATATACAGCTATAACAAAAGTTCTTGCAATAACAACACCATCAGCACCAATAGCGAGAGCCTTTAATACATCAGCACCGCTTCTAATACCTCCGTCTACTAATATTTTGATTTTTCCTTTAACAGCATCAACAATTTCAGGTAAAACTTCAGCAGTAGAAGGACATTGATCAAGTACTCTTCCTCCATGATTTGAAACTATTATCGCATCAGCTCCAGCCTCAACAGCCTTTTTAGCCCCTTTAACAGTCATTATTCCTTTTATTATAAACGGCCTATTAGCAATTTCTTTTATTTGTCTTAATTCATCAACTGTTTTACTTCCAGCTTTTGGAGTGAGGTTTTTCAAAAAAGGCAGCCCAGCAGCATCAACGTCCATAGCAACAGCAAATGCATTAGAATCTGCAACCAACTTCATTTTTTCTTTTATAACATCCATATTCCAAGGCTTTACAGTAGGGATACCTATACCATTTTGTTTTTTTATCATAGTAGTAGCAGCTATCATTACATTAGGATTAGTTCCATCACCAGTAAATGCGGCGATTTCTGCTTCATTGCATGATTTTACTAATATATCATTATATTCTTCTTCAGTGTATTTTTTCCCATAATGAAGCTGAACTGCTCCAACAGGGCCAGCAAATATAGGATACTTAAATTTTTTTCCGAATAACTCAAAAGAAGTATCAACATCTTCATTTGAAGATATTGTATCCATATTAAGTCTTATATCTCTCCATTTGTCATAGTTTCTAATGGCAACATCTCCAATTCCTTTGGCGCCTGGTCCTGGCATACAGTCTCTGCATACTCTGCCATTACATGTAGCACAAGCCTTACAAAAACCCATGCAGTCTTTTGCAACTTCTATAATCTCTTTATATGTCATAAAAAATTCCTTTAATTAAAACTATATTTTATAATTATATAATATTGAATAAAAAAATAAATAAAATAGTTCTTTAATTAAAAAAATTATTTTTGTTTTAATATATCAATCATTTCTTTTATGAGATTTTTTTCGCTCATAGCAGTCATTAAATGATCTTGGGCATGTACAAAAAGCATAGTAATTTCTATTTTCTCACCATCTGCTTCTCTTGTTATAAGGTTTGTTTGAAACTCATGAGATTTTAAAATGATAGCATCTGCTTCTTTCATTTTTTCTTCTGCTTCATCGAATTTTTTTTCTTTAGCGAGTCTCAAAGCTTCATAAGCCAAACTTTTACTTTCTCCTGCTAAACTAATAATAGGAAACACATTTTCTTCCATAAATTTTTCTTGTTCTTCAGTCATAATCAAGCTCCTAATATAAATTATTTATTTTTATAAAATTGCGGTAAATATTCTTTATTTTGTTTTATTATTTCATCGAGGATAGTTTTAGCAACTTTTCCGCTTACGACTAATGGATTGATAGTTAATGCTTGAAGTGCCTTACCATAATCTCCATGAACAGCAGCCTCTACCGTTAATTGTTCAAAGTTTTTCATAAGCTGCAATAATCCTCTCGCTTCAAGAGGGAAAGGCTTTTGTTTAAGAGGTTTTAATTCATCTTTATAAACATTAACAGTGATTTCAACAGCACAGTCATCTGGCAAACAATCAATAGTACCGTTATTTCTTGTAGATATTATCATTTCAGTACCTGCATTGTTGTATAATGAACTTATAAGCTCGCATGCAGAATCAGAATAATACTTTCCGCCTCTATTATTTAATTCTTCTGGTTTTGTATTCAAATCAGGATTTTTATAAATTTCAAATAGTTTTTTCTCTATTGCTTTTACTTGCTCTCCTCTTGTACCTTTTCCATCTCTATACTCTGCTAATTCTTCTCTAAGCATCTCATCTGTAAGATAATAGTATCTATGATAAGGACAAGGTATCATTTTAGTATCAAGCACCTGTTCTTTTATCCAAGCTATTTCAGTATTAATATTAGCAGGACCATTTTCAAAACCATCTAAATATTTTTCTAAAACTTCCTGAGTTCTATCAACACCTTTATGTATTACTTCTCTTCCCCATAAGAAATGATTTACTCCTCCGGCAACAAAAGTAATTTCTTCATCAGAAACTTTCAATATTTCTGCTACACTTTTTTTCATGTTTACAGGAACATTACAAAGCCCTATCATTTTTATTTCTGGGTGATATTTTAAAACTGCTTCTGTAACTATTCCAGATGGATTAGTAAAGTTTATAAGATAAGCATTTGGAGCTAATTCTTTTATATCCTTACAAATATCAAATATAACAGGTATAGTTCTTAATGCCTTAGCAAATCCTCCCGCACCATTAGTTTCCTGACCTATCATTCCATAACTTAATGGTATCCTTTCATCTCTTATTCTTGCCTCTAATAAACCAACTCTTAACTGAGTAGTTACGAAGCTTGCATCTTTTATAGCTTCTCTTCTATCTAAAGTTGTGAATATTTTGAACTTATCTTTTAATCCTGCTTTTTCTATCATTCTTTTTGAAAGATTTCCTACTATTTCTAATCTTTCTTTTGAAGGTTCTATATCAACAAGCCAAAGTTCATCTACCGGCAATTTGTCGTATCTCTTTATAAATCCTTCTATAATTTCAGGAGTATATGAAGAAGCTCCTCCAATAGTAGCTATTTTTAATTTATTTGACATATTTATACCTCCAGTTTTATTAAGCTTCAAAACCTTTATTTTTTACAAGCTCTCTAAACCAATGCCCTGATTTTTTGATTGTTTTCTTACCGCTTTCTAAATCGCAGCGAATAAATCCATATCTATTTTTATATGAATTAAGCCAAGACCAACAGTCTATAGGCGTCCACATTAAATAACCAAGACAATTAGAACCTTCTTCTATTGCTTTATGAAGCCATTTTAAATGTTCTGTTACAAACTCTATTCTATAATCATCTTCTACTACGCCGTCTTTTATAAATCTCTCTTCATTTTCAACACCCATTCCATTTTCTGTTATGAGCCATCTCATATTAGAATAATTATTTTGAATGTTTTTTGCTATATCATAAATACCTTTGTAGTATATTTCCCATCCTCTGTATGGATTCATAAGCCTATTAGGCATTTCATAAGGCTCGAAGAAGTTTTCAGGCATTAAACTATCTGATTTAAACTCTGTCTCTCTTGCCTTGACTCTCCTTGGCTGATAATAATTTATTCCAAGTAAAGTTATAGTATTTTCTTTTAATAATTCTTTGTCGCCTTCTAAGCATATAGGAGTAAGATTATTTTCTTTTACGAATTTTACTAAATCTTCTGGAAACTCTCCTTTAGCAGCAGGGTCTAAAAAACTTCTATTGAACAACAAATCGCATATATGTGATGCTTTTAAATCTTCTTTATTGTTTTCATCTCTTGGGTAAGAAGGAGTTAAGTTTAATATTATTCCTATATCTCCACTCTTTCCAGATTCTTTAAATGCTTTTACAGCTTTTGCACTTGCTAAGTTCATATTATAAGCCACTTGCACAGCTTTTTTAAATGATACCACTTCAGGATAATGTAATTTATATAAATATCCGCATTCAGCAACAACTATAGGCTCATTGAATGTAAACCATTTTTTTACTTTATCTCCATATAACTCAAACATTTTAGCAGCATATTTAGCATAAAGTTCTACAACTTCTCTGTTTTCAAAGCCTCCTATTTCCTGAAGTTTTAAAGGCATATCAAAATGATATAAACACATCATAGGCTCTATATCATTTTTTATAAGCTCATCTATAACATTATTATAAAACTCAACTGCTTTTTCATCTAACTCAAGAGTATTAAAATCTTTTACTATTCTGCTCCATTGTATTGAAGTTCTTAATACATTATGTCCTGTTTCTTTTATTAATTTTATATCTTCTTTATAATCTCTAAAGAAATTAGATGTATATACTGGACCTACTTGATTATGAAATTTTTTTGGTGCTATTTCAAACCAATAATCCCATATACTTTTATTAGCTTTATCATAAAAACCTTCGCTTTGAGGTCCTGATGTAGAGCTTCCAAATAAAAAATTATCTTTAAATTTGTATTGTTTCATATTATAAAAAACCTCATTAATTTATTTATTATTTGCTTCTTCCTTTTCTAAAGATATTTCATAAGCTTTTAGAAAAGGTCTATACATTAAATAAGAAGTAAATATAAAAATTAAACTTAATATCATAGCTCCAAAGTTTAAATTAGTAGCAAGCAATGCTCCTAAAGGTGCAGGAGTTGTCCAAGGTACTAAAGTAACAACATGACCTACAATATTTAATTTTGTTAATATATAAGCTATTGTTATATTTATTATAGGTATAAATATAAAAGGTATCATTAATAATGGATTCATTACTACTGGTGTACCAAACATAATAGGTTCATTGATATTAAATATTGACGGTACCAATGCCAATTTACCAATAGATTTTATATGTTCATTTTTGCTTCTAACCATTGCTATTGCTAAACCTAATGTTGTTCCTACTCCTCCTATAAGTGCATATAAATCAAAGAAACTTCCAGCCCATATTTTAGTGATTTCTTCTCCTGCTTGTAATGCACTTTGATTAAATGCTAAATTTGATAAGCTTATAGAAGAAATTATAGCTCCAAGTATGTTAGTGCCATGAAGTCCGGCAAACCATAATAAATGCACCAAAAATAGTATTAATATTATTGATGGAAGAGAATCTGATATATGAAGTAATGGTTCAAATATTTTCATAAATAAATCAGGAAGCATTAATAATAAACTTTTTTGTATTATAAGATTAATTGTTTGAAATAAAACTATAACTACTGCTACAGGTATTAAAAGCTCAAAAGATTTAGCTATAGCAGGAGGCACAGATTCTGGAAGTGTAATAATTAATTTCTTATGAACCAAAAATCTAAATATCTCTATAGAAATTATTCCAAATATAATAGCTACAAATAACCCCTTAGCGTCCATAAATCTTACGTCCATTACAGGTATAGAGGTATCAGGAGCTACTAAAAATGATTTTGATACAGCTTCTACTATAGGCACATACTCAACCTTTGCAGATACAAGTAAAAAACCAAATAATGATAAAAATCCGCCTGTTATAGAATTAAGATTATAATGTCCAGACAATGAATAGCCTATTCCATAAACTATAAACATACACATTATACCCATACTCACATTAAAAGGCTGTATTAAATCTGCTCTATATTTTGCCATTAAATTAGCATACCATTCAAAATATAGAAAATTATTTTTATCAGTAAGAGGTAAATTTAATATTAAAAGTATAAATGAACCTACAATTAAAAACGGTACAGCAAATACAAATCCGTCTCTTATTGCATTTAAATATCTATTGCTTGCTATTTTTCCAGCTATAGGAAGTACTTTCTCTTCTATAAAATGCATTATTTTATCATTCATTTTTATGCTCCATTTTTTATTAATGATATTATAATTTTATTTATTAGCTGTTTCTTCTTTTTCTAATGATATTTCATACGCTTTTAAGAAAGGCACATAAATTAAATATGATGTGAATATTAAAACTAAACTTAATATCATAGAACCAATATTTAAGTTAGTAGCAAGTAATGCTGCAAGCGGACCAGGAGTTGTCCAAGGTACTAAAGATACAATATGCCCTATAATATTTAATTTAGTTAATATCCAAGCTATAGTGGCATTAATTACAGGAAGAGCTATAAACGGAATCATTAACACTGGATTCATTACCACTGGAGCACCAAACATTATAGGCTCATTAATATTAAATACCGCAGGCACTATTGACAATTTACCAATAGATTTTATATGTTCATTTTTGCTTCTAACCATTGCTATTGCTAAACCTAAAGTAGTACCAACTCCGCCCATAAATACATAAGAATCAAAAAAACCGCCCGCAAATATTTTTGTTACAGGCTCTCCCGCTTGTAATGCGGCTTGGTTTATTGCTAAATTTGATAAAGTGATTGCTTTTACTATAGCATCAACTATGTTAGTTCCATGTAAACCTGCAAACCATAATATGTGTATGATTAATAATAATATTATTATAGAAGGCAAAGAGTCAGATACATGAAGAAGAGGCTCAAATATTTTCATTACTAATTCAGGTATCATCATAATGAGTTTCTTTTGTATAATGATATTTAATGCTTGAAATAAAACTATAACTACTGCTACAGGTATTAAAAGTTCAAAAGATTTAGCTATAGCAGGAGGCACAGATTCTGGGAGTGTGATAATTAATTTCTTATGAACCAAAAATCTAAATATCTCTATAGAAATTATTCCAAATATAATAGCTACAAATAACCCCTTAGCGTCCATAAATCTAACGTCCATTACAGGTATATAACTATCAGCATCAACTAAAAATGATTTTGCTACAGCTTCCACTATAGGCACATACTCAACTTTTGCAGATACAAGTAAAAAACTAAATAATGATAAAAATCCGCCTGTTATAGAATTAAGATTATAATGCCCAGACAATGAATAGCCTATTCCATAAGCTACAAACAATGACATTATACCCATACTCACATAAAAAGGCTGAACTAAATCACCCTTAAAAGCTTTCATTAAATTATCATACCATTCCATATATAAAAAGTTGTTTTTGTCGGTAAAAGGTAAATTTAATATTAAAAGTATAAAAGAACCTATAATCAAAAACGGCATAGCAAATACAAATCCGTCTCTTATTGCATTTAAATATCTATTGCTTGCTATTTTACCAGCTATAGGTAGAATTTTATTTTCTATAAAAGTCATTAATTTATCATTCATTATCAATCTCCAATAATCCTTATTATTATAAAAAAATTATTCTCTTATTTTAAATCTTTGAGCCATGTTTATATAGTCTAATAAAAACAAATATTCTTCATTAACTCTCCCAACAACATTTGTTCTTCCAGTATTTTTCATATCTTTTAATGCTATTTGCATCTCCCCCGCATAACTTCCATATTTTGAAGAGTCAATAAGTATATCTCCTCTTTTAATATCTGCAGCAGCATTAAATAACTTAAAATCATTTCCTTTATATTTTACCCTAGGGTTTGATGACCTAATAAAATACTCGCTTGCATCAGCTCTGTTTTGATGAAGTTCCTCAAGTACAATTTTTCTCTCTATCTCTGGGATATTGTCTAATAATTTAGCTTTTAATGTTATAAGCCTCTTATCTAAGCTTTGAAGTTTTTCAAATGTTGATTCATTAGCATAACAATTAGCAATAAATACAGCATCTGCCCCTAAGAAAAATAATTCCATAGCCTGTATTTCTATAGGCATATTTCTATGTTCTTCTAAAGTACATATACCGTCATCTACAGGCCAAGGACCAAAATCTGCTTCTTTTGCATTAATAAAGGCTGATGATTTTATAGAGTGCTTTTTAAAACGATTCATGCTTTCAATAAATAGTTTTTTATCTAATCCGCTGTAAGCATGAGGATAAAAATTGTAGCAGCCTATTAAATTTTCTTTATTAGGATAATAATTCATTATAGTATCTATATATGAGGTAGAATTACTCATATTTAATTCTATTTTTAAATCATAATCATTATAAGTCATTAAACTCTCTTCATTTCCGCTAAATCCTAAATCTAATCTTATAGCCCAAGCTCCTAATTTATGAAAAAACTCTAAATTATCATAAGATATTTCCAAAGATTTAAATACCGCTGGAGAAATATCTAAAGTAGTTTTTATTCCTTTCTCTTTGGCATAATTTATAACCTCAGAAAACTCTTTTATAATCTCTTCTTTAGAGTGCTCAACAGATAATAAACACATAAAACATCTTGTAAATCCATATTTAGAAGCTAAGTCTATATAAGATTTATTATCTTCCATTTTTGAATGAAATGGATAAATAGAAATACCTAACTCTCTCATAAAAGTATATCCTAATAATTAATTTATTTTTATATATTATTATTGAACTTTTAAGTTTAAAGCGAAATCTAATATTTTCTCACCATTCATCATACCGTAATCTTTAAAATCTATAACATCTAATGGTTTATTCTTTTCTTTAGCTTTTGCTTGGAATTCTTTAAGTTGGAATTTTACTTGCGGTCCAAGTAAAAATATATCGTAACTATCTAAAAGCTCGTTAAATCTTGCAGTAGATACAGCTTCTATTTCTACTTCAATATTCTTTTTTGCAGCGGACTCTTTCATTTTTTTTACAACCATACTTGTAGACATTCCTGCTGAACATAATAATAAAATTTTAGTCATATATATTTACCTCTTTTTTTATTTTTTATATTATAAAGATAACACTTTATATTAATAACTCAAACAATAAAATTTCTACTTTAATCTGGTAATTTTTTGTGTCTTATTTTTAAATAATAATATATAATATTAATATATTATAAGTTTATATGAGTTATGAAAAGTAAATATATAAAAGAACTATTATCCATTATCTCTAATGAATCATATATCACAGCAGAAATGTTAGCAAAAAAATTGCAAATAAGCGAGAAAACTGTAAGAACAAAAATATCAGAATTAAATAAAGAATTAGAAAATACAGGTATTAAAGTAGTTTCCAAAGCCCGATATGGTTATATTTTGGAATGTGACAGTCATAAAGATATATCAAATATTAATTTTAATGCACATATATTTAATGATTTTGAATATAGATTAAAGTATATATTTGAACATCTTATCAATAATAATAACATATATATAAAATCTGATAACCTTATAAATGCATTGGATATATCTAAAACAACTCTCACAAATACATTAAAAATTATAGAAGATAATATTAGATATTATAATCTAAAAATAGAACGCAAGCCAAATTATGGTATTAAATTAATTGGTAAAGAATTTGATATTAGAAATTGTATAATAGACTATTATTTAAAACAACAAATATATGATAAAAAATATATAAATAAAACTATAGAAAATTTAGTAATTGATTTTATAAAAATAAATGATATAAAATTATCTGAAGTAAACTTAGAAAATTTTATATTATATATTTCTGTATCAATAGAGAGAATAAAAGAAAATAAAAATATAAGTGATTATGATGATAGTATATTAAAAGATGTAAAAAAAGAAGAATTAAAATTAGCAAAAAAGTTATCAAATATATTAGAAAAAGAATTAGATATTAAATTAAATGAAACAGAGATAATTTTTATAGCAATTCATATAGCGTCAAAAAGTTTATTAGCAAATAGCGAAAATTACATTATACAAAATAAATTAGATAATGTAGTTCAAGATATGCTTGATTTGATATACAATAATTTAAAAATAGATTTAAGGGATAATTTAAACTTAAGACTGCTTCTTAACCATCACATGATACCGCTTGATATAAGAATAAGATATAATGTTTTACAAAAAAATCCAATGCTTAGCGACATAAAAACTAATTATTCTTTAGCATATCTAATAGCATCAGAAGCCAATACTGTGCTTAAAACATATTATAATAAAGAAATATCAGATGATGAAGTTGGTTTTTTAGCATTGTTGTTTCAAATAGCTTTAGAAGAAAATAGTGAAGAGAAAAAGAAAATCAATATTTTAATAGTGTGCGGAAGCGGAAAAACTACTTCAAAACTTCTTATGCATAAATATAAAAAAGAGTTTTCTGACTATATAGAAAATATTTATACTACAGATTTAATAATGTTAAAAGATTTTGATTTCTCTAAAGTAGATTATATATTTTCTACAGTGCCTATAGTTTTTCAAGTACCTGTTCCTATTGTGCATATAGGATTATTCTTAGAAACCAATGATATTATAAAAGTAAGAAATGTGTTGGATTTATCTGAAAATGATTTTTTAAATAATTATTATAATAAAAAATTATTCTCTACAAATATAAAAGGAAACAGCAGAGAAGAGATTATAAAAAACATCTGTAAAAATATAAAAAAATATATTAATATACCTGATAATTTTTATGATTTAGTAATGAAAAGAGAGAGTTTATCAGAAACGGATTTTGGAAACCTTGTTGCAATTCCGCATCCTTTTGAAATTGTAACTGATGAAACTTTTGTATTTGTTGCTATATTGGAAAAGCCTATTATATGGTATAAAAATAATGTGCAGGTTGTATTTTTAATTTCTATATCAAATAAAAAAGATGATAATTTACAGAAGTTTTATCAATATACGGTTGACTTCTTATTAAATGAAAAAAATGTTATAAAGCTTATAGAAAATAAAAATTTTGAAAATCTAATGTATTTATTAAAAAATTCTTCAGGAGAATAAATGGAAAGTTTTAAATATACTATTAACAATACAAATAATATACATGCAAGGCCTTTAAGTGAACTTGCAAAAATAGCAAAAGACAGTGAATGTGATGTTAATATAATAAAAGATAATACATTAAAAGATATAAAAAAGATAATAGGTATAATGCAATTAGGATTAAAAGTTGGAGATGAAGTTGTTATAAATATAAAAGGCGAAAATAAATCAAAAGAAAATAAAGCTAAAGAAAATATATTAAATTTTTTTAAAACGAATTTTTAATATATAGTTAAACAATTATATTTTGTTATATGATTTTTTATTCAACTTTTTCCCGCATTCGCACCCATACCTAAAGGCACTTCCTTTGGTCGCCCTGAAGGACTCCCTTCGGTCGCACCACAGGCACTTCCTTTGGTCGCAAAAAGAAGTGTGGTGCTGCACGGTGTGTGCTTCGTTAAGGCAAAGCTCTGCAAATAATTAAAATAAAAAACATATTTTTAATAGACTTAAAAAAATTTAATATAAAAAAAGAGGCTATTATTAAATAATAACCTCTTGCTATATTCACAAATCTAAAAGATTAAAATCTCTTCTTCCTGTCATGTTTTCTTTTATTGTTGTTGTTTTCTTCTTCAACATAATCAGCAGGTTTTTCAAGCAAAGCCTTTCTACTTAAAGAGTATTTTCCTCCCTTAACATCTATGATTTTTACTTTTACTTCATCGCCAATCTTTAAAACTTCTTCCACATTCATAACATGCTTATAAGCAAGCTCAGATATATGACAAAGCCCCTCAACACCAGGCAATATTTCAACAAAAGCTCCAAAGTCTTTAATGTCTTTTACAACACCGTCATAAACTTCACCAACTTCAGGGTCTTTAACATAAGAGTTTATAAGACTAATAGTTTTATCTAAAGTAGGAGTATCTGGAGCAAATATATTAATTACGCCGCTGTCTTGTATCTCAACATCACTTCCAGTCTCTTCAATGATAGCTTTTATATTTTTTCCTCCAGGTCCAATCAATACTCTAATTTTCTCAGGGTTTACATCCATAGTTTTATATTTAGGAGCAAAGTCTGAAATCTCATTAGGGTTAGATATAGTAGCTTCAATTTTATCAAGTATAAAATATCTTGCCTTTTTAGCCTGTTCTAATGCCTCTTTTAATATTTGAGTAGATATACCAGTAAGTTTAATATCAAGCTGGAAAGCAGTGATACCTTTACGTGTTCCAGCAACCTTAAAGTCCATATCTCCCAAGTGGTCTTCAACACCTTGTATATCTGTAAGCACTTTATATCCATCTTTATAAGTAGCAAGCCCCATAGCAATACCGGCAACACTCGCATTAAGAGGAACACCAGCTGAAAGAAGCGACATAGTAGAAGCACAAATTGTAGCCATTGATGAAGAACCGTTACTTTCTAATATTTCAGCAACTACTCTTATAGTGTATGGAAATTTATCTTTTGAAGGAAGCACAGCATTAAAAGAACGCTCTGCTAAATTACCATGTCCAATTTCTCTTCTTCCAGGAGAGCCGTATCTTCCAACCTCACCAACAGAGAAAGGAGGGAAGTTATAATGAAGCATAAAAGTTTTATTTTCTTTTCCGTATATGTCGTCCATTAATTGAGCATCTTTCTCGCTTCCTAATGTAACTATAGATAAACATTGAGTTTGTCCTCTTGTAAATAAAGCAGAACCATGAACTCTTGGAATAAGATTAGTCATTGTGCTTATAGGGCGAATCTCATCTAATGCTCTTCCATCTGGACGCATTCCTTTCTCTACTATTGCCTCTCTTACAATCTCTTCTTCTATAGAATGACAAATGCCTTTAACTTGAGATATTAATTTTTCATCTTCTGTTTTAGTTTTAATATACTCTTCTATTTCATTAAAAGCATTATCCATACTTTCATTTCTTTTAGCTTTATCAGGATTATAATTAGCAGCCTCTATTTTTTCTCTTCCGTATTCAGTAACCATTTTTACTAATTCAGCATCATACTCAAATAATTCCTGTTCTATTTTTTGAGTACCGCAAAGAGCAGCCATTTCGTTTTGCATATCAATATATTTCTGCATCTCTTTATGAGCTAACTCTATAGCACCGATAAATACTTCTTCAGAAACCTCTCTTGCCTCACCTTCAATCATAAGTATAGCATCTTTACTTCCTGCCACTATAATATCTAATTCGCTAGAAAGAAGCTCACTGTTTTTAGGGTTAATGATATATTCACCATTTTTGTACCCTATTCTTACAGCTGCCACAGGTCCTCCGAAAGGTATCCAAGAAATAGTAAGTGCTGCAGATGAAGCTATTAAAGCTAAAGCATCTGTAGGCATATCAGTATCTACAGAAAGAACTGTAGGAATAATTTGCACCTCATTTCTAAAACCTTCAGGAAAAAGCGGTCTTAAAGGTCTATCTATTATACGGGAAATAAGTATCTCTTTATCTCTAGGTTTAGCTTCTCTTTTGAAGAAACCTCCAGGAATTTTACCGCCTGCATAATATTTTTCATTATAATTTACAGTAAGCGGGAAAAAGTCTGATTCTAAATTAGGCTCTTTTGCCGCAACAACTGTAGCTAAAATAGTAGTATTTCCTAATCTTAAAGTTACTGAACCATGTGCTTGTTTTGCTAAAAGTCCTGTCTCTAAAATTAATTCTTCTCCGCAAAATACACTCTTAACTGTTACCATATATTCTCCTTATTACAAAATACCATAGACAGTATTAACTATTCACTATTATCAAGCACTATTATTTTCTTATTTTTAATTTCTGTATAAGATTTTTATAAGCTTCAAGGTCAGTTCTTCTTAAATAATTAAGAAGTTTTCTTCTTTTAGCTACCATTTTAAGAAGTCCCATTCTTGAATGATTATCTTTTGTGTGCTCTTGGAAATGTCCTTTTAAATAAGTTATACGATTAGTTAAAAGAGCTATTTGTACTTCTGCTGAACCTGTATCTTTTTCGTTCTTTCCAAATTCTTTAATAATTTTTAGTTTTTCGTCTGCTGTAATAGACATTTTTTTCTCCTTTTGAAATATTTTCTTACATTGTATTCATCTTTTTCTAATAATGATTTCACTTCTTCTATAGAGTTAACTTTAATATTATCTCTAATATATTTAAGAAATATAACTGTTATTTTTTTACCATATATCATTTTAGAAAAATCTAATATATGGCTTTCTACTCTAAGTTCTTTATTAATATTGCTTACACCTATAAATGTTAGAGCTTTATATAATTTAGCATTGTTTCCTATTTTTACTAAAGAGCTGTAAACTCCCATCTTAGGAACAAATATATTCTCATCTAATTCTAAATTGGCAGTAGGATAACCAATCTTTCTGCCTAAAGCATTACCATGTATTATAATGCCGCTCATACTATAGTATCTGCCAAGCATCTTAGAAACACTTTCAACTTCTCCATTAGATAAACAATCTCTTATTTTACTGCTTGATACTTTATCTCCGCAATGATTAAGAAAATTCACTATATTAACATTAATACTCTTCTCTAAAGCATATCGTTTTATAAAATCAATATCCCCAACTCTATCCTTACCGAAAGCAAAGTCTTCCCCTATAACAATTCTCTTCATTCTATAGTATTCTATCAATCTATTAAAGAACTCTTTAGCCTCCATTGTATAAAATTCTGGTAAAAAGTCAATAACTATTATATAATTAACTCCCAAAGCCTTAATAAAAGATATATTTTCTTCCATGTGATAAATAGATACATTCTTCTTTTTTATTACCATAACAACCGATAATAAATTATATTTTTTAGCCGTATTAACAGTATATTTAATAAGCTTTTGATGCCCCTTGTGAACACCATCAAATTTACCTATTGTAACTACACTATTTTTTTTTATATCTATCTTACAAAAATCATTAATAACAACCTGATTCATTCTATCATTCTTCCATTCTATTATTATGCATTAATATAATATTTATAACTAAAGATAATATTATAACTAATAAAGACAAAACACATACAAACATACTAAAATTAATATAATTATCAGCTAAAGAACTATATTTAAATCTAATAAAGAAAAAGACTACACTTATAATTGTATAAATAATAAACCCTAAAACTATATTATGATATTTAAAACTTGAAAATGATAAGGAACTGCTAATCATGTAAATAGATAATAATAATAGAAATAAAGCAATATATAAAGTGCATATAAACAATATAGATAAATTATTAATACTAATATATTTCAATAATCTATCTAAATAAGATGACATATCAAATCCAAATACAATATTTTCTACTATATTATATATAGAGCTATAAATATTATTTCTGTCTAAAGATACCAAATCCTTATTTACAACATCATTGCTATTTATCTCTAAAACCTTGCTCATAATAATATTGTTTTTTGTGATAATCATATTATCTGCAAAATATAGTTTATTAGAATATACAGTATCTATTAATATTGATCTTCCGTATGCCTCATCGGCATGATTAGCCTTTATCAAGTAATTATCAACTTTGTATAAATAATTTGAATCCCTAATGATATATTTATCAATATTTTCTGCATAATTGAAATTACCATTAAAAAATATTAAATAAGACGGATATATTAAAGCTATTATACTAAATATTATTATAGTAATAAAGTTATATATATTCTTTTTTTTATTAGAAACACCTATAAATATAGAGCTGCATAAAAAAGATAAAAATAATATAGAAAAAATATTATTAATACAGAAAGTTTTTAAAACATTTATATTAAAAGTATATGAATAATTATCCAAATATCTAAATAAGTATATACAAGAAAATATTATAAAAAATATAAATGCAGTAAATAAATTTTTAGCAACTTTCATAACATATATATTATACTATAAAGACAAAAATTCAAGTATTAAAAACAATTAAGCTGATTTAGTATGATTAAATATTCCAAAATTATAAAGGGCATCATTTAAACTTTCAAAAGATTCTATTGAATTTGAAAGTTCCATCAAATCATAATCCGATTTAACAGCTCCATTCATATTTGAAAGCACAATATCGCCATAGAAATCATTATTTAGTTCTTTTTTAAAATCTATAAAATAATTCCATATATCCCTTTCAATAAAAGAGCATTCACAAAGATTAAGTATTATATTATTAATACCTTTAGATAAATATTCAAACATTATATCTTTTATTTTAGGAAGCGATTCTAAGCATATATTCTTTTTTAAATATAGAACTATTACAGAATCTTCTTTTATGAGATAATTAATTTCAAATGAATAATCAATCATATTTATATGATAACAACTTTTTATCTTTTGTCAATAAAAATTCAAAAAATAATATTGTTATTAACATTTAATTGACAAATAAGTATTATCTATTATACTTTAAAAGAAATATTTATTTTTATTAACGGAGTTTTTATTTATGAAAAAAGTAATTATTATAGGAGGCGTTGCAGCTGGGATGAGTGCGGCTGCAAAGGCAAGAAGATTAGATAAAGATGCTGTTATAACAGTTTATGAAAAAACTGAATATGTGTCTTGGGGAGCTTGCGGTATGCCCTATTATGTTGGTGGGTTTTTTGATAATTCTAGTACTATGATAGCAAGAACTGCCGAAGCTACTATAAAATCTGGAATAAACTTAAAAATTAAACATGAAGTATTAAAAATTGATGCTAATAATAAAAGAGTAATAGTAAAAGATTTGGAAAGTAATAAAGAGTTTGAAGATAGTTATGATTCTTTACTTATAGCTACTGGAGCAAAATCTATAATACCAAAAATAGAAAATATTAATATTGGGAATGTGTCTACACTTAAAGAGTTTACAGATGCACTTAATATGAAAGAAAAAATGAAAGATGGAAATATAAAAAATGTAGTTGTACTTGGAGCAGGTTTTATAGCTATAGAGGCAGCACATAATATAAAGCATCTTGGAAAAAATGTGAGAATAATACAGCGTTCTGATAGAGTATTTGGAGCGAAATTTGATAAAGAGTTTTCTGATTTAGCTATTGAAAACATAAAGGCACATATTGATTTAAACTTAAACGAAAAAGTTTTATCATTAGAAGCTGATAGTAATAACAATGTTAAGGCTGTTATTACAGACAAAGGTAAATATGATGCTGATTATGTTGTTGTTGCTATTGGAGTTACACCTAATAGCGATTTAGCTAAAGAGGCTGGGATTAAATTAATGGAAAATGGGGCAATACTTGTTGATAGAGAAGGAAAGACTAATATTGATTCTATATATGCTGCGGGGGATTGTGCTGGAATATATGACAGGGTATTAAATGATGTAAGTTATGCTGCTTTAGCTACTGGTGCTAATAAACTTGGAAGAATGGTTGCTTCTAATTTAATTGGAGGAAATGAAAAGTTTATTGGAAGTTTAGGAAGTGCCTGCATACTTTGTTTTGATTTAGAGATGGCGAGAACTGGTATTACAGAAGAAGAGGCTAAAAAGAGAAATGTTAATTATAAAACTGTTACAGTAAAAGATATTGACCATACACATTATTATCCGGATTATCAGGACTTGCATATAAAATTAGTATATTCTGCAGAAAACAGAAAAATATTAGGAGGGCAAATTGCCGGAAAAAGAGGTGCTGTGCTTAGGAGTGATGTAATAGCTGCTTGTATACATGCTGGACTTACTGTCGATGAACTGGGTATGCTTGATTTATGTTATGCGCCGCCTTTCGCGCGTACTTGGGATTCTTTGAATGTTGTAGGTAATGCTGCAAAATAAAATAATTATAATAACTTTTTTAATATAGGGACAAAGAAATAATATTTTTGTCCTTATATTTTTTATATTTTCAATAATTTTTAAATGCAGGATTTTATTAACCGCACGGTAAACTGATTATGAAAAGCATCTAAATTATAATTATTAAAATACTTTATTTTAAGGCTTTATTATACGTGCGTTAAATTTATTCTTATTTTATTAATACGTTATGTATGTATTATAAATATACTTGAAATAAAAATCAATTTATGATAAATATGTTTTTGTTTGTAGTATTATTTAAAAGGTATTGTAATGAAATTCTATGTCTTAGCATTTATAATAATTACTCTTTCTCTTATATTTTATAATGAAATGACAAAATATTATTTTAATAAAACAATAATAGAAGAAAATGAAGAAAACAATATTTATAACGCAAACTATATGGTAACTGATAATGATATTATTTTAGAAAATAGTTGTAATAACAATAATGTAGAAACTAAACAAATTAAGCGAAGATACTTTGAATTTAGAAGCGATGATAATTACAATATAGATTTTAGAGAGATTTCACAATATTTATTTGCAAGATTAGTAATAATATTTATGATAGGGGCTGCCATACTAGGTATTTTAACAGAGATACTATTTTTTAAAAAAGACTCTTATAAATATTATATTATTGTACTTGCTTTAATTATTATAATGAGTTTAGTTATTATTTATAAAATAAATGAAAACTTGGCTATTCTTAATATGGCTGGAAGTATAGAGAGCATACTAGAATTATCAGCATTCTTTTTAGGCGGTGTAATATCTTTTATAGTATTGCTTATTAGTAAACACCTTAGGGATAAAGATAATAAAAAAAATAATGAATAATTATAAAGATTTAATTCTTATATGATTGATGTATAATAGGATTTGTTTTTCTTATATTCATTTTCTAATTTTTTTAAACACATAACCAGCTATAATTATTAATAAAATTAAAATTAATCCTATAATTAAAGCATCTTTTAATGTAATACCTCCAAATAAAACCATAGTAAAAATATTTGAAGGCCCTAAAATAGTTTCAATAATGTCTTTTTGAATTGATAAAGTTGATTTTAAATTATTAGTATAATTATTTGTTTTATTGCTTATATAGGCATCATTTATGATTGGCGGAGCATTAAAAAAGGCTGCATATAAAAGTATAAGAAAAAATACAAAAGCAACAAGCAATGTCTTTTTTATGTTATCTTCATTTATATTGAATAATGCCGTTATAATACCAATGGCTATAAATATATATTCATAAGTATTTTCAATATTTTTTATTATAAAAAATCCTGACACTCCAAAAAACGCTATTATTAATATTATAGCTATTGCCAAACCTATTACACTATCACTATCTCCTACTGTTTCACCAATTCCTTTAATTAAAAGCAATATTAAAAATACTATTATAAAAGAGCATAAAAATAATGCTGCTATTCTAAATAAATCATTTTCTGGTATATTGATTTTGTATATTAAATTAAAAACAATATCTTTCATAAATATTTTCTTCTTTATCTTTTCTCTTTCTTATCATAACTGCCTTATATTTTTACTATGAATATCTTTCTAAGAAAGTATCTAATATTTTTCTAAAAATTATTGCACTAAATGCTAAATATTCTATTTTACTTTTAGCATTAATAACGCATAAAACTACTATAGTAATAACATTTGCAAATAAAAAAAGTGTGAATAGCAAACCTTTTTTATCCTCTTTCATTGTTCTGTAGAATTTCTTAATTTCATTCTTTGTATTTGGTATAATACCTGTAAATATAGCCAATATAGCATATAGCAAAGAAACTCTCATAAATATAGTATTAAAAAAAGCTTTTGCCGTATAATATCTTATAAAGAAACTATTTTTTATATACGTTGTAAAGTTCACTTTCTTTTCTTCTTTTGATATATTTTTTAAATAAGTTGTTTCTAAATCATTTTTTATATTTATTTCTACTTCTTTTGCAAATCCTATATTTGTATCTCTGTAAGAAAATAATATTATAAGAGCAGGAGGTATTATAATAGGTGAAAACAAAAATATTGCAAAAATTATTATAGATTTTGCAGATTCTTTTTTACTCATTTTTAAACCTTTATAGATATTATGGTTAGAAAAATATAAAGACAATACTTTTTTATTTATGAATATATAAATATTTATATTAGTATAATTTTACTTTTCCATAATCCTCGTCATTATATTATTATATATACCTTTTTTGTCAATACGGTATATATGTTTATTGAATTATAAATTGACTTAATTTATTGTAAGCGTAAAATAAAACTATTAAACAAAAAATTGAAGTAAATATAAAAATGCAATATAATAATTTGATATATATAATTATTAAAATAAAAAAATTAGCATATACTTAAACAACTATATTTTGTCAAAAATAATTTTTTTAAATTCTAAATATCTGCAGGGCTTTGCCCCGCACCCCACTTCTTTTGCCGAATAGGCACCTACTTGGTGGTGCCCCAAAGAAGCAAAAGGGCTATATTTTATCTTAAATTAATAATTTATATTACATGCAAAACAATTTTAGTATGATTTAGTACTAATTTTATATCTTGCACTTTTCGCGAAGCGTACCCGAAGGGTAAAAACTTTGATGAAGTCCGCACCGCGAAGGCTGGAAAAAGTTGATAAAAAATAGATGAAATTAAAATTTTTTAGAATAGTAATAAATTTATGATATTTTCCTAATGATAATACAGGCTATAAAACCAAAAATCACTCCGCTGAAAGCTAAATATTCTCTATTACTTTCCATATATATCACTATTGCTATTAAAACGAATGCTATTAATACCAGAGTAATCAACACTACTAATATTGTTTCTATAGTCTCTCTAATATCTTCTTTTAGTTTTAGCTCTTCATGATAATATTTTTGGGCTATAATTGCGGTAATTGCAAGCGATAATACATAAGTCAGTGTATATACAATTAATACTCTCACACCAATAATTTTCAAATCCACTTTTGAGCTGCTATATTTAGATAATAAAGTTCCTTTTAATAATATTGTTATTGTTTCTTGAAGTACTTCTTCTTTTTCAAAATTTGATGCATTAGTTTGTTTATTATTATCTATTATTTCTTTTTTTTCTTGTATATTTTTATCAGCCTTAGCAAAAAATGATATTGCAGTAGGAGGTATAGTACAAGATAAGAAGAGATATATTATTAAAGCTATTACATTAACTTTGCTGTCATTTTTTTTCTTTTTAATTTTCATTTAACTACTCTTTAATTAAAATTATTTTTTATCATATATAGTTTTTCAATTTTAATGTATATAGTTTTTTTGTAAATACAGTATAGATGTTATTGAATTATAAATTGAGTTAGTTTATTGTAAGCGTAAAATAAAACTATTAAACCAAAAATTGATAAACTTAAAAAATTAAGTATATATTTTTAGAATACTAATAAATTTATGTTATTTTCCTAATGATAATACAGGCTATAAAACCGAAAATCACTCCGCTGAAAGCTAAATATTCTCTATTACTTTTCATATATATTACTGCTACTATTAAAATGAATGCAATTAATGCCAGAGTAATCAACTCTACTAATATTGTTCCTATAGTCTCTCTAATATCTTCTTTTATTTTTATCTCTTCATGATAATATTTTTGGGCTATAATTGCGGTAATTGCAAACGATAATATATAAGTCAGTCCATATACAATTAATACTCTTATACCAAGAATTCTCAAATCCACTTTTGAGCTGCTATATTTAGATGATGAAGTTCCTCTTAATAATAATGTTATTATTTTTTGAAGTATTTCTTCTTTGTCAAAATTTGATGCATTAGTTTGTTTATTATTATTATTATCTATTATTTCTTTATCATTATATATTATTTCTTTTTTTTCTTTTATATTTTTATCAGCCATAGCAAAAAATGATATTGCAGTAGACGGTATAATTAAAGATAAGAAGAGATATATTATTAAACCTATTATATTGATATTGTCTTTGCTATCATTTTTTTTCTTTTTAATTTTCATTTTTATTTAACTACTCTTTAATTAAAATTATTTTATCATATATAGTTTTTCAATTCTAATATATAGACACTTTTTGTCAATGTAAATATATGTTTATAGAATTCTTAACGCACGGTGAATGCCTCTATATATATAATCAAAATAATATTTATAATTAGTTCATTTTTATAATTTAGTTTAGCGTGCGGCAGTATGAATTTTGATTAAAAAAATCATGGAGTACTTTAAAAAACTCTAAAATATATTTGTTTTGTAAACTACAATATATGTTTTATATGTATTATTATATACATAAATATTATTGTTACTACATTAGTAACAATAAATTCTTCGAATTTTATATTGATTTATATAACATACAAATTTATTTTTATAAAAAAAACAAAAAAGGAGATATTATATGAAAGCTATTCAAATAAAAAAATATTCAAAAGATATAAATGTAGAAGTTGCAAATATTCCAATTCCTAATATTTCTGACAATGAAATATTAATTAAAGTAAAAGCAGCAGCAGTAAATCCTCTTGAAATATTAATATTAACAGGTTCTGTAAGACTTATACAGGATTATAAAATGCCATTAACATTAGGCAATGAATGTTCTGGAATAGTTGAAAATATAGGCAAGAATGTAACCGATTTCAAAGTTGGAGATAAAGTTTACACTCGTCTTCCTATATCAAAAATAGGAGCTTTTGCTGAGTATGTTGCAGTAGATAGTAAATTCGTATCACTTATGCCTAGAGATTATGATTTTATTACATCAGCAGCAATACCGCTTACAGCTCTCACAGCCTATCAAGCATTTACTGAAGAATTGGAAGCTAAACAAGGAGAAACTGTTTTAATAACAGGAGGCTCTGGAAGTTTTGGAGAGCTTGCTGTTCCAATTGCAAAATATTTGGGCTTAAATGTTATAGTTTCTGGTAATGAAAGATTAAAAGAACATTTTATTAATTTAGGAACAGATAAATATATTAGTTATAATAAAGAAAATTACTCTGAATTAGTTTCAAATGTTGATTATGTAATAGATACGCTTGGAGCAAATGAATTTGACAAAGAATTATCTGTATTAAAAAAAGGCGGACGACTTTTAAGTTTGAGAACTAGCCCAAATAAAAAGTTTGCTGAAGACAATAATTTTCCTTTTATAAAAAAATTATTATTTTCTCTTGCTGGTTATAAATATGATAAAAAAGCAATGAAAGATGAAAAAGAATATCGTTTTATGTTTGTACGTGCTGACGGAGAACAGCTTCGTAAAATTACAAAAATTGTAGAAGATAAAAATATAAAACCTAAAATATATTCTACAGTATTTAATATAGATAATGCATCAGAAGCTTTAAAAACTGTTATAAAAAAACATACAGACGGAAAAATAATAATATCTATGTAATTGCTTTATATTACTTTTACGCACGGTATGCAGATACTTATACATAATTGAAGTTATAATTTAAAATAAACAAATATTTATAATTCTACTATCCGTGCGGTGAATATATTTTTAAATTTAAATAAATTTAGGGTGGGTATTAAAACAACTGTATTAAATTAACAAAAAAATAATATAAAAACAACTTATAAAAGCAAAAAGCCTAAAGGGTGGGCAGATGTGATTTAAATTTTAAAATCCTTTTTACATACCCCCCTTTATTTTTTATAATTTATTTTGTAATTTACATTTTATTTAAACTTTCTATTTAATTAAAAATTATAGCTCCCGCCCAAGCTTTAATTAAGAATTAGTTTTATCATAAATAATGTTAAGCTTAGACTGCAATGTAACAACAGAATATATATATCCAAAAGGAATTAAAAAAAACAATGACAATACAAGAGCGTTTTCTCCATAACTATCAATATCAGCTTTTTTATACATATCATTAAAAACAATATTTCCATATTTATAAAACCAATATATGTCAAATAATCCGCAAGTTATTATTGATAATATGCAAGCTAATGTTGGAGAGATGTATTCATTTTCCATATAGCTATTAATATCTTTTGTTGTAACGGTAATCCAATAAATCACATATACCCTGCATGTAATTAATGATAATAAAGCAACATTTAATAATGGTTTCTTTTCTATTTTCATAAATATCTCTAAAAGATTTTTTTATTTTAAGTTTAAATAAAAAAGCATATAAGTCAATAATTAATTTTATATTAATTTTTATACTTGTACTTTTTGCTACGGGAAAAAGTTGAATAAAAAAACTTATTATATATTTGAAAACTTTTAAGTTTATCAATTTTTGTTTTTATATTTTGGGGACTAGTCCCCAAACCCCTACTTCTTTTGTTGCCACAAAGAAGCAAAAAGGCTGCATTTTTTAGCTTAAAACGTTGGTATTACAATATAGTTTATACATATTCCAACATACAGAGTAAAACACTCGCACTTTTTGCAACTTTTTGCTGCGGGAAAAAGTTGATATAAAATAATAATTTCAATGTATTCTAAAAATTTTTTAAGTTTATCAAAAACACAATTTTAAATTTATATTATTGTGAGGGCTAGTCCCCACACCCACAGTTCTTTTACGACCAAAGGGAGTCCTTCAGGACGACCGTAGGAAGTGCCTTCGGTATTGGTATAAAAGAACCAAAAGAACTGCATTTAATGAACTATAGCCTTTTATCTATAACAAGATATAAATACTATTTTATATATTCCAAAGATATAGAGCTAAAGCATTTAAACTTTTGATAAGCATAAACATATAACTGAAATAATTTGCACTTTTTGCGACTTTAAAAAAGTCCGCACCGTGACCGAAGGGAGTTCCTGCGACTGAAAGGAGTACCTTTAGATATGGTGCGAAGGCGGGAAAAGAACAACAAAAAATAACAAATTTAAAAAGCATATCTTACAATAATCAATTTTGTGCTTGCAATGTTTAATATATATTGTATCATCATAAAAAAATATTGTATTATAATAATGTCAAAAAAAAATAACTTAGAAAAACAACAACTACTATTACCTATAAGGCATCATTCTCCAGCTTGCTCATATCATTTAAAAAAAGTAATAAATAGTTTTAATCCAGATTGTATATTAATAGAAGGACCAATAGACTCTAATAATTTAATGGAGTTTATGACAGATGAAGAAACCAAAGCACCATTTTGTATATATTCCAGCTATGACAGTGATATTAAATATAGAAGCTACTATCCATTTTTAGATTATTCTCCAGAGTTTGTAGCAATAAAAGAAGCATTTAAAAGAAATATCAACTGCGAGTTTATAGATATGCCGTTTGCTTCTATGATAGAAAATACAGATTATGAATATCAAAAAATAAGCTCTGTATACGATAAAGATGATTTAAAATTTGATATAAATGATTACACAAAAAAACTTACACAAAAATCAGGACTAAGAACATTTCAAGAGCTTTGGGAGAGAGAGTTTGAAATAAACGGCATAGTAAAAACATCAGAAGATTTTTTTAAAAGCGTATATACATTAGGCTATTATATGCGTTTAATAGAACAAGAAGATACAGAAACAAGAAACAGAGAATATTTTATGGCGAGTAATATAAAAAAAGCCATAAAAAAATATAATAGAGTTTTAGTTATTATAGGAAGCTTTCATATGGAAGGCATAATAGCTAAATTAAAAGAAAACATTAATATAGAAGAAAAGCTAAAAAAATATAATAAAAAAAATGCCAATAGCTATTTAATACCATATTCATTTGAAGATGCCGACAGAAGAAACGGATATCAGTCTGGTATAGAGTTTCCTGCATTCTATGATTTTGTTTATAAGAACTTAGAAAAAAATAATTTAAATAGCTATTTAGATACTGTTATGTATTTTATAATAAAAGCTTCAAATATAGATTATAATAATAATAACTCTAGCATATCAGATTGTATAAATGCCTACTACATGGCAGTTAATCTTTCAAAACTAAGAGGCAAAAGCACAGCAGGAGTTTATGAGCTTATAGATTCTCTAAAAACTTCATTTATAAAAGGGGATATTCATTTAGAAAATAAATCAAATATAGATTTTATTATCAAACTACTATCTGGTATAAAAAACGGAAAAGTATCATCAAAAAGTTCAGTGCCTCCTGTAATAATTGACTTTAGAAATTTATGTAAAAAGTTTAAAATTAAATTAGACAACAGCAGCGAAGTAGAAACCATACTTGATATCGTTAAAGATGATACACATTTTCAAAAAAGCAGATTCTTTCATAAAATAAGATTTTTAGATATTGATTTTTGTAGGCTAATAAAAGGACCGGATTATATTAATAGAGTTAATAAAAACTTAGCAAGAGAGATTTGGAAATATAAATATAAAACAAATTCAGAATCTTTGTTAATAGACAAATCAGTTTATGGTGTCACTATAGATGAAGTTTGTATTAATATCATAAAAGAGAAATTAGATAGTAATATAAACTCAAGCGAGATTTCAAAATTAATAATAGAAACTAATATGATGGGAATAGAAGGTTTTTTAGTAAACAACTATTCAAAAATAGAAGATGTCATTTTAAAAGACAGTAATTTTATAAGTTTATGCGAGTGTTTGTATAATTTATATTATTTATTAAATATAGTTGAATATAACAGCATGATAAAAAAAGAATCTTTTGCCAATGACTTAATAAAAAAGCTTTTAAACACAACATTTATTTGTGCTATAAACAATATGGATTATGTAAAGGATTTAGAAGAAGAGGAAGCTATTAAATATTCAAAGCATATAAAAAATCTTTATACTAACATATTAAATGATGCTGATTTAATAGAGGCTTTCACTATAAAAATAAACTCTATATTATCAAACACATTTGGAAGCTCACATATATATGCAGTTTGTTTGGCAATAAAATACAAATTAAAAGCCATCACAACAGAAGAGTTTTCTAACATTATATGCAATTTTTTAGAATCGTCTGACGCCAATGCTATAAGTTATTTTTTATCTGGAATATTTCTTATATCAAGAGACATTTTGTTTGTAAATGATGATATAATAAAAAAAATAGACACTGTTGTAGAAAAGCAAGATGAAGAGAGTTTTTTAAGTATACTTCCAAATTTAAGATACGCTTTTACAAATCTCTCACCAGATGAAATAGACAGGCTTTCTTTATTTTTATCAAAGTTGCATAATAAAAGTAAAGCAGAAGAGATAAATAAAGAATCAGAAGCTGATATATTATTAGACCAAAAAATATTTGAAAAGATGAAAGAATATAAAATATTTAATTAGTAATATTAGTATATACCTAAACAATAATTTTCTATCAACTTTTTTATTGTTCTTTTTCCCGTAGCTACGCGGTGCGGACTTCGTCAAAGAACCAAAAAGTGCAAATGCTATAGCTAATATCTTAGGAATATGTATTAAATATAAAATAATGCTTGTGTTTTAACCCAAAAATGCAGTCTTTTTGCTTCTTTGCGGCAGCAAAAGAAGTGGGGTGCTACCCTACGGGCACGCTTCGCAGGGGGGCAAAGCCCTGCAAATAATTAAAATAAAACACTTAAAAATTTTAGTGTATATTTAGTTTCTCTTCAACGTATTCTTTTTTTATTTTGATAGACTTTTTGTCAGAAGGCAAATCATACATTGAATCAAGCATTACCTTTTCAAATAAAGCCCTTAATCCTCTCGCTCCTGTATGCTCTTCCATTGCCTTTTTTACTATCACTTTTAAAGCCTCATCATCAAAACTCAAATCAACATTATCATACTCAAATAATTTTTTATATTGTTTAATGAGTGAGTTTTTAGGCTCTTTTAATATTCTAATCAAATCCTCTTCTTTAAGCTCTTGTAAAGTAGCAACAACAGGAAGCCTTCCTATAAGCTCTGGTATAAGTCCAAATTTCACTAAGTCTTCAGTTGCAATATGCTTCATTATCTCATCATATTCCAAGTTTTCCATAGAATTAACTTCAGCAGCAAAACCAAGCCCCTTTTTAGAAGTACGCTCTGCAATGGATTTCTCTATGTCTATAAAAGCCCCGCCGCATATAAAAAGTATATTAGAAGTATTTATATCTATATTATTTTGATGAGGGTGCTTTCTTCCACCGTAAGGAGGCACGCTTGATATTGTTCCTTCTATTATCTTTAATAAAGCCTGCTGAACTCCTTCACCAGAAACATCTCTTGTAATAGAACGCGATTCACTCTTGCGAGATATTTTATCTATTTCATCAATATATATTATTCCTTTTTCTGCTAACTTTACATCTCCGTCAGCATTTTGTATAAGGCGAAGAAGTATATTCTCAACATCATCACCCACATATCCGGCCTCTGTAACAGTGGTAGCATCAGCAATAGCAAAAGGCACATTCAAAGCCTTAGCCAAAGTGCGTGCGAGTAAAGTTTTTCCGCTTCCTGTAGGACCTATCAAAAGCACATTAGACTTCTCTATTTCAACATCATTATTAGTGCTGTCTTGCATTATTCTCTTATAATGGTTATATACAGCAACAGATAATATCTTTTTTGCATAATCCTGACCTATAACATATTGGTCAAGTAAAGCTTTAATCTCTTTAGGAGGAAGTATTTTTATATCATATTTTTTATTATTAGTTTTTTGACTGCTATGAGCATTAAAATAATCATTTGCTATGGCAGAACAATCAGAGCATAAATACCCTTCATTTCCTTCTATATATCTGCTTAATTCTTTTAATTCTCTTCCGCATAAAGCACATGCTTCTTTATTAGTTTTCTTAGACATATATCTTCCAACTTTATTATTTGAATTTTATAATATTTTAATTAAGTTAATACATTCTATACTAAAATAAAACTATTTCAATAGAAATTATAAATTATTTATTGTAATTTATTATATCCTTATGTTTTTATTAAATACTACATAGCAGCAAAAGATAATATTTTCATAATTTAATTATATAGCTAAAATGACGAAAATAATTAACTGTATAGTTGTTTAAGGTATAATATGATAAGCATAAAAAGAAGACGTCAAATAAAAGCTACTATTATAGTATCTTCAATAATTTTTATAATTTTAATAGTAACTTTAATAATAGGCTACTATCCTTTTGGGTTACATAAAAAAAATATGAAGAATATAAACATGCCTAAAGATAGTATTATGTATATAAGCGCCAAAAGTATAGATGATAGTATATCCAAATTTACAGGCTCTGTATATGCATATAGAATATCTCATGATGAATCTATGTATGATTTTTCTATAATGATGAGAACTATTGATGCTTTTTTTTATAATTTAAAAAATAATTCAAATTTCTTTATAAAGCAATTTTCTAAAATTTTAACCTCCAGAAATGCTTCCATACTTCTATGGAAATATAATAATAATCTTTCAAATTCAGAATTATTGTATTTTTTTGATGTGGGTAAAATTAATACTTTTTTAGCAAATGTTTTTTTTAATTTGAAAACAGTAAATATAGGAACTATAAAATATGAAATAAAAAAAGAAATGTATAATAATTATAAAGTGTTTGGTATAGTAAACGAAAAACCTTTAGTTTATTTCTCATTTTACAATGGGATTGTAATAATTAGCAAAAATTATTCCAGTATAAAAAAAATTATAGATTTCTTTGATGCTAAAGCGGGGAGCTTTGAAAATATCAGCATATTACAAAACTCATCATTAAATTATAATCCTGATATTTCTTTTTATATAAATAAAAAATCATTTGATGATAATAAATGCGAAGGTTCTATGCTGTTTGCGCCAATAAAATATTTTAAAGATGTATACAACATATATGGAAATATAAAACTGTATGATGATAATGGTAAAATGGATATTTTTGTTGATTATCAATATGGGGCTTCTGATAGGTTTGAACTTTATAATTTAAATAAAAAAATGAATATACAAAATTATTTACCATATCAAAATACTGTTATGTATTTATCTTTAAAATCTTATATATCTGGATTATATCCGCTTGTATATAATGATTTAAAAAATGATAATAATACAAAAATAAAAAAAGAATTATTTAATCTCTTTAATAAAATGAATAACAAATATTCATTTTTAAGTATTATAAGCGATTTATATGGAGAGATGTCATTAGCTTATATAGAATCAAGCAAGATAATTTATCCTGTTATGATATTTAATATAGAAAACTATGACAATATTCTGCCGAAATTAGAAAATGAATTATTAAAAAAATATATTAATATTAGAAAATCAGATAAGCAGTATAATAATAGTTATATATATTCTTATATTTTTCCTAACGGCTCATCTTTATATTATACATTTATAGATAATATATATTTCTTTAGTGAAAATGTGAGAGCTATAGAAGTAACTATAAATAATATGAATAATAAAAAAACTCTAAATGAAATAACAAAGAAGATAGATGATGATAATCCAAACTATATATTTACAATACAATTAGAAAAAGCAAATAATATATTAGAATATTTTAATGTGCCTCTTAGAAATTGGAGTTATCCTAATAATTTAGTAATAGGAAGCAGTATAAACTCAAATCATACACATATAAATATAAACTTTGATGCAAATTTCACAAAATTAAAAAATAATTAATAGTACTATTTAAAATTATAAATTATAATTAATATTATTATTTTTGTTTATAGGATATATAAAAATGTATTTAAAAAATAAGGCAAAAAAAATATGGTTATCCATAGTATCTAATATTGATCATGATAAATTAGAGTCTTTAGTTCTAAAAACTAAAGAAATATTTGATACTATGCAATCATCAGGAAAACTTTATTTGTTTAAAGAGAAAATAGAATTATCTGTTAGTATGATAAAAGACTATGTAAGCGGTAATTATAAAAATGTTCCTTGGAAAGCAATATCGGCAATAGCGGCATCATTAGTTTATTTACTTCTTCCTTTTGATGCTATAGCAGATTTTTTTCCATTAATAGGTTTGCTGGACGATGCTTTTATTATAGGGTTGTGTATAAAACTTTTTAATGATGAGATAGAGAAGTACAGAGAGTGGAAATATGGGATTTACGATTACACAGATATAGATGATAAAAAAGAAGAATATGAAGAAGAAACATCTGAAGAAAACAAAGAATAAAAATTACGCGTCTGAGAGGATTCGAACCCCCAACCGACGGAACCGAAATCCGCTGCTCTATCCAATTGAGCCACAGACGCTTTTTAATTAATAGTAATGATTAATTATCGGTAAATATTGTTTAATCATTAAAAGTTTATAGTTTAGGAGCAAATCTTAAACCTAATTGCAAACCCAAATCAAAACTATCAACGCTGGTATATTCATTATCTATATTACTCTTTTCTGCCAAACCGAAATCATAGCCTAAATAAGCACCAATATTTAACGCCATTTTAGAGCCAAAAAATATAGAATAATCAAAAGTAAGTTTAATATAAGGAATAACATTTCTGCTATACTTTTCTATATCGTTTCTTTTTAAACTTGATGTAACTTTTTCACTTATTCCAAAAATAGTGCCATCCATTTCATAAGTTGCAGTAATAGGTACCTTAACACCCGCGCCAACACCTATAGCAAATTGACCAATATTAATTTTAGGAAGTAAACCAACTTGAAAGCTATGAGTATACATACTTAAATTCATTTCAGTTTTTTGACCTAAAATTTCAGATTCAAGTAAATACATTTTATAGCTGTCATAACTATAACCAAACTCGCCCAATATACTAATACCCAATTTACCAATACCTATCATATATCCAACTTGAGCAGTAACCCCAGAGTCAAAACCAACTTTACCTTTATCAGATAAAGCCTCATAAGTACCTGTAGGCACACCAATAGATAAACCTAAAGGCACATTAATTATAGCTTCGAAGCCGCTTGCGGCAAATACTGTAATATTGCTTATACCTAAAACAGTCAATATTAATAATAGTTTTTTGATTTTTTTCATTTTGTAGCCTCCATAATAGAAATGTTATATTAAAGAGGGAAAATATCAAGTATGATTGTTTTTTTATTTATTATTGCTTTTTTATTAATGAAGGGCGAAAGACGGGACTTGAACCCGCGACATCCAGATCCACAATCTGGCGCTCTAACCAACTGAGCTACATTCGCCATAATAAAGAAAAAAAAGAGTCTTTAATTTAAGACCCTATGCGCGCCAGACAGGAATCGAACCTGTAACCTACTGCTTAGAAGGCAGTTGCTCTATCCAATTGAGCTACTAGCGCATTCGGGATGGTGAGACTCGAACTCACAACCCCCTGCTCCCAAAGCAGGTACGCTAACCAATTGCGCTACATCCCGTTAAATATGTTTTTCAATTATATATTAATTTCTTTTTTTGTCAACTAATTTATTATATTATTTTTATTTGAAAAATATTAAAAACTTGACTTATTGAAAAAAAAATATATCATAAAGCTCTAAAGGTTATAATTATTATGTCTAAATATATAGTTCCAGAAAATGATATTATTAGAACAGCAAATTGGATAAGCAATTTTCTAATAAGAGAAGGTTATAATATAGACTATACTATTGAAAGTTTAAATGAAATTGATAAATTCTTTAAAGAAAAAATAAACAAAATATTAGAAAATGATGACAATAATAGAAACTTTATATTTGCTATAGCGGCATATATTGGTGAAATTATTAAAATACATTTTAATGGTAAGTGGATTATTTCCAGAGAAATTGATTTAGATGATGAAGCTATAGGAATATATTTTAATAATCATGATACTATATATCCGCTTAATATCACATTAGAGTTAATTCAAAAACAATATACTTTAAAACAATATGTAAAAGAAAATTTTAATACAGATATTTGAAAAAGGATTTTCGCTTATGATGAGTTTAAATGAAATTTTAGATAACGTAAAAAAATCGTATATAATGCTTGATTTAAAGGCAAATAATAAACAAGAAGCCATAAGTGAAATGTTAATATATGCAGAGTCTAATGGACTTAGAATAAATATTTCTAAAACTATAGAATGCATGTTTAAAAAGGAAGATATTATATCAAGCGGTTTAGGTTATGGTGTAGCTTTTCCCCATTTAAGGACCAAGGAAGTTCAAGAAAATGAATTAATATTTGCAATATCAAAGCCTGGTATTAATTATTATGCTTTAGACCAAAAACCTGTTCATCTGCTTACTATGTTTTTAACTCCTATAGATAAAAGTGATAAATATTTACAATTATTATCTCTTATGACAAAGATATCAAAATTAAGTATGTATACTGTATTATTATTAGAATCAAAAAGCCAAGAAGAGTTTAAAGATAAATTATCAGATATGGTAAAAGACATTATAGGCGGTAAATAAAATGAAAAAAGTAACAGCTATAATACCTGCAAGATACGATTCTACAAGGTTTCCAAAAAAACTCACTTATGAATTATTAGGCAAACCTATAATCATTGCTGTATATGACAATGTTAAGGCTACTAAAAATATTAATGATGTTATAGTGGCAACAGATTCTAAAGAGATAATGGATATATGCGAAAAGAATAATGCTAAAGCTGTTATGACTTCGGTGCATCATACTTCCGGCACTTCAAGAATAACAGAAGTTGCTAAAAATATAGACTCTGACATTATTATTAATGTTCAAGGTGATGAGCCTTTAATTAATGAAGATGTACTCAAACCTGTTATAGATGCTTTTGATGATGAGAATGTTGATATAGCTACTTTAAAAACAAAAATTGATGATTATAGCCCTTTAATTAAAGATGAAAATGCTGTTAAGGTGGTATGCGATTATAGAGATTATGCGATGTATTTTTCAAGAGCTACTATTCCGCACAAAAGATTTGACCAGGATATATTAGTAAAATATTATAAACATATTGGAGTTTATGCTTTTAGAAGAGAGGCTCTTTTAAAAATAGAAAACTTACAAGAATGTGAATACGAAAAAATAGAAAAGCTTGAGCAGTTAAGATGGCTTTATCATGGAATGAAAATCAAAGTATTAGAGACTAATCATTTTATACATGGAATTGACACAAAAGAAGATTTAGATATTGTTCAAGAGTATTTAAAAAAAGAAGCATTAATAAAATTAGGAAATAATGCTTAAAAAATTTTTTGTTGTTATTTTTAATATACTATTTCCTAATCATTGCATAATATGCAAAAATATTATGCAAAGTGATAATATGAATTATATATGCATAGATTGCATTAACAAATTAAGCTATATTCATAGAGATGATTATATAAGATGCAATCGCTGCGGAAGAATAATAGACACAAAAGATTCAACTTGTATATGCTCATACGAAAACATTTATTTTGATGAATGCAAATCAATGCTTTATTATGATGATAAAACAAGCAATTTAATTCATAAAATGAAGTTTAGCCATAGATATTTAATTTGCAAAGATTTTGCTGCCATGCTTTCTTTTTATTATAAGGACTATATTAATAAATTTGATGCTGTTTCGTTTGTGCCTCTTGGAAAAAATAGACTGCTTGAAAGAGGTTATAATCAAAGCGAACTTATAGCAAAGCACATATCTAAAATAATAAATATACCATTAATAGAAAATATTATAATTAGAAAAAAAGAAAGTAAGCCTCTTAGTATGATAAAAGGAAAAGAGTTGAGAGAGAAAGCAATAAAAAACGCTTTTAAAATAAACAAAAAATATAAATTTGATGGCAACAAAAAGATAAATATTTTAATAATAGATGATGTATTTACAACAGGTTCAACTTTAAATGAGATGTCATTAGAATTAAGAAAATTGGCGTTTATAGAAAGAATAGGAGTACTTACGGTAGCGTCAGCGAGATAGAAACATAAAATAGATTTGTTGCAAAACTTTTTTAGATATTTGCAGAGCTTTGCCTCCCTGCGAAGCGTACCCGTAGGGTAGAACCCCCTACTTATTTTACGACTGAAAGAAATACATATGCTATATACTTAAACAGCTGTATTTTGTAATATAAGTTTTTATTTTATTCAACTTTTTCCCGCAGCAAAAAGTTGCAAAAAGTGCTAATATTTCAATTTTATATGTTTGGAATATTTATCAACAAATATAATATAATACCATTATTTCAAGCCAAAAATGCAGTTCTTTTGCTTCTTTTATACCAATAAAAGAAGTGGGGGTGCGGGGGCTAGTCCCCGCAAATAAAAAAACTAAATATTCATTTCTTTCTTTAAATAATTCGCTTTAATAACAAAGTCCTCATTCTCTCTAAAAAACTCTTCTCTATCCATCTTTAATAATTCACGCATCTCGTCTTTTGCCTTACGCATAATCTCAGCATCTTTTACAATATTTCCAAGCTTAAAATCTGCTATACCGCTTTGCTTATCACCCAAAAATTCACCTGCCCCGCGTAATTCTAAATCTTTTTCAGCTATCCTAAACCCGTCAGTAGTTTCACATATTATATTAACTCTCTCTTTTATTATATCATTAAGCTCGCTATGAAGTATTAAGTAACAATAGCCAAGTTTATCGCCGCGTCCAACTCTTCCTCTAAGCTGATGTAGCTGCGATAATCCAAAACGCTCTGCACCTTCTATTAGTATTGTCGTGGCGTTGGGGTTGTCTATACCTACCTCAATTACTGTTGTTGAAAAAAGCACCTTTATATCACCGCTTGAAAACCTATTCATAATATACTCTTTCTCTTCATCTTTCATTTTGCCATGTATTATTTCTATGTTGATGTTTTCAAAATAGGTTTGCTTGGCTCTTTCAAATTCACTCGATAAAGTTATTATACTGCTGTCATCATTCTCTATAAAAGGAAAAACCACATACCCCTGCTCACCTTTCAATATCCTGCTTTTTAAAAACTTATAACAATGGTCTCTTTCGTATAACTCTTTATATTTTGTAAGCACTCCCTTTCTTCCTTTCGGCATACTCTTAATAATAGATAAATCCAACTCTCCAAACAAAGTTAAAGCTAAAGACTGAGGTATTGGAGTTGCCGTCATTAATAGATAATCAACATTATTTCCTTTTGATAGTAACTTATTTCTCTGATTAACTCCAAATCTCTGTTGTTCATCAACTATTGCATAAGAAAGATTTTTAAATACAACTTCGTCATATAGTATAGAGTGAGTGCCTACTAATATATGCGTTTTGCCTTCTCTAAGTCTTTTTAATGTATATGCCCTTTCATTTTGACTAACAGAAGAAGTAAGTATATCAATCTTAATAACATCTTCTAAGTTAGCATTTTTTATTATTTTTTTAAAAGTATAATAATGCTGAAGTGCTAATATTTCTGTGGGAGCTAAGAAAGCTGTTTGAAAATTAGATTCTGTTGGTATTAATGCTGTTAGAAATGCCACAATAGTTTTTCCAGCCCCAACATCTCCCTGAAGAAGCCTAAATAATTGCCTATTAGAAAACATATCTTTTTTTATCTCTTCTATAGCATTATTCTGGTCGTCTGTAAGTGTAAAACCTAAACTTAATTTTACTTTATCTAATAAATTACTGCTATTATACCTTTCTTCTTTTATAAGTATATTTGGTCTTCTCTCGCTTAAATGTATATACTGAAAAGTTAAAAACTCTTCAAATACTAAACTCTCTCTTGCCTCTTCTAATGCCTCAAAAGATGTAGGAAAATGCATCTCCATTATAGAGCTTACAAAACTTTTTAATCTGTATTTTTTCTTAATAACCTTTGGTATATCATATTGCATATTCTTTTCAAATTTTTCTAATTCGCTTACAATTAAAGTTCTTAATTTTTTTTGAGATAGCCCTTCTGTAAGCGGATATATAGGCACTATTTTTCCGTAGGATAAAGAATTAGAAGAAGGCTTTTCAAACTCCACAAACCTGCATTGCACTTTACCTCTCATATTACGTACAAACTTTCCCGTGAGATACAATTTTGCTCCTTTAGATGCACCTGCAGGAACTCGTCCTCCATATATTGGCACTTCGCATAATGTGATGCCGTCTGTAACTATAATCAATGGCTTTTTTCTAAACTGAAAAGTAAAACTTCCCACATCTATAATTTCAACATACACTACAGAGTTTTTATCCGGATTTTTTAATGCTTCATTTATCTTTAATGTGTTTCTTCTGTCTTCATAAGCTCTTGGAAAAAATGTTATTAAATCATAAAGTGTGAATATATTTTTTTTAGCGAGTGTTTCTGCGTATTTCGGTCCTACACCTTTTATATATTTTATATCTGTAGTGAAAATCTCTTTATTATAGTCTTTCATATATTATCAACCGTTTTGTAGTAAATATATATTATTTCAGCATAAAATTCTATAATAATAAATATAGTATTTTATTAAAAATAAGTTAAAATAAAAAAAATTAGTAATTCTAATACATTAATTTTTATACTTTTCAATAACTCCTAAACATAAAATACATATAATTCAAGTTGATTTTTTATGTATACTATTATATAATTCTACATTAATATTTAGAGAAGGTGCTTATTTTATGGAAAACCCTATAAAAAATATTACAGATATCATAATAGGCGAATGCAGAACTTTTAAACATACACTAAAAGAAATTTTATACGCAATAGTAATAGTGCTGATTATAAACACATTTTTAATACAAAACTATCAAATTCCAACAGGCTCTATGATACCAATTATCATGCCTGGAGACAGATTATTTGCAAATAGATTTGTTTACGGTGTGAAACTTCCATTTACAGATGGGCTTTTAGGTTATAGACTTCCTAAAATAAAATCGCCTCAAAGAGGAGACTTAGTTGTATTTAGAGCACCTCCTTCATCTACTTTTGGATGCGAATCTTCTATGCCGTATTATGAACCTTCTCCTTTTGTGCAGATGCTGAAATTACCTGTAATGATATTTTCACTTACTCCTTTTAATTGGGACCCAAGATTTTTAGTTGCAGATTTTTTAGGCGAAAAACTCACAGGCGGAAATCATCTTGCTCCTGCTAAGTTATTTTTTGGGCTTAAAGCTGTAGATTTAGACCCTAGAAAAGAGTTTGTTAAGAGGGTAATTGCTACTGCTGGTGAAACTGTAGAAATTAGAGAAAAAAAGATAATTATAAATGGAGATGAAATAGAAGATAAATGGGGGTATTTCTATTATGGAGAGAGAGACTTTGTGCCTATTATAGATATATATGGACCTGTTTATGTGCCAAAAAAAGGTGATGTTATAATATTTAAAAAGATAGTCGATAGAGAAGATTATTATAATGACCTTAAATCTTTTGAAGTATATATTAATGATAAAATAGTTAGCGATGATATAAAACTATTTTTCTGGATGAATATATATATACCTTATGCTAAAGACAGACCTGATGAATATATATACAATGTCCCTGAAGATTATTTCTTTGTAATGGGAGATAACAGAGATCAAAGCTGTGACAGCAGAATGTGGGGACTTGTGCCTTATAGACTCATTAAGGGGCAGCCTATGATTGCTTGGATACAATCAAAAAGACCTGATGATGTACCTCAAGGTTTCTTCAAATACTTTATTATAAAATAAGTGAATATATATTATGTATAGCCAAATATCAAAAGATACATTAAAAGAGTTGTTAAAAATTTGGAAAGCAAAAAATATAGATGATTTAAAAAATAAAACTGATAATATATCTTTAATTTCATATAAGTTTTTTCTTTTAAATAAAGAAGAAAAAGAAATAGTTTATTTTGTTATTAACAATTATGATAAAGAAATAAATTCTATAGATATTGCATATTCGCTTAAATATACTCAAAAACAATTACCAGTATTTTTTAATTATATAGATGATATAAAAAAATCTGGGCTTCTATATTTAAAAATGAAAAGAAGAAAGCTTAATGCTAATGATGATACATTAAATTTCTTGCCGAATATTAAAGAATTATTAGAAACAATTATTTTAAAAGAAAACACAAAAAAAATAGAAAATTACATAGATGTTAAATACAACATAGCAACATATAAAAAATATCTAAAGAAAATAATATCCATATACGAAAACGGCGGTATAATAGAAAATACAAAAATAAAAATTACAAATGATGAATTATTAGATTTGTGTAAGGCTAATATAGTTACATTATATTTTGCAAAAGAAAATTCAAAGGCATTTATAGCAATCAATAATATTAATGTGATAAATACAATAGAAAAATCTTTAGAAGATAGTGTGTCTTCTTCTATTTTTATATATAATCATCTTAATATATTAAATGATATAGAAAATTTTATTTATGAAGTAGATATTCAAAAAATAAATGTAGAAAATATTAATTTAGAGTTTTTGAGTAATAATATAAACTATAATACAATAGTTGATATTTGCCTAAAGCTTGATTTGATAATAATAGATAATAAAGGCTTTATATCTTTAGAAAGTGATAATGTAAAGACATTTATATCACTTGATATAGAAAAAAGAAGAGATACTATATTAAAACAAATTTTTAAAAACCATCTGGAATATCAAAACAAAATATTTCAAATATTAGAAGATAATGAAAGCATATCTAAAACTAAATTACTATTAGAATTAAAAGAAAAAAATAATATATCTCCAGAAACTTATAATAATATATTATATACAATGTTTATTTTTGGACTTGTTGAAGCTTCTTTTTATGAGGGAGCTATTATTGCATTAAAAAGCATAAAAGATATAAAAAATAATTCAAAAAAATGTTTTATTAACAGCAATTTTGAAATAACTTTAATTAATCATAATGCTTTTGATGATGATTTTATTTATATGTGTAATTTATATTTTGAGCTTGAAAAAAATGAAAGTGTTTATACTTATAAAATCACAGAAGATAAAATATTAAAAGCAAAAACTATTATAAATGATACTAATTCTAAGTATAGTTTCAACAATTTTTTAGTCAAATTAAAATCTGTATTAAATGAATATTCTCTTACAATTCCAAAGCATGTAGAGAGTAATATTAACAGATGGTATGAGAGAGGAATTATATCTTCAATATATGAAAACATTACTTTGATAAATATAAAAGATAAAGACAAACTTGAAGAGATAGTTTATGAAGCAAACAGAAAAGGAATGAATATAAAAAAAATTAATGATGAATATGCTATATTAAAATATAATTCTGTAAGCAAAAAGACTTTAACAAAATTTTTAAGACAAAGAAGAATAATAGTAACTTTTTAATTTTTGTTATTTATATAAACAATTATATTTTTTAATACAAGTTTTTTATTCAACTTTTTCCCGCCTTCGCACCACAGGCACTTCCTTCGGTCGCTCTGCGGACTTCGTCAAAGTTTTCGCCCTTCGGGTACGCTTCGCAGGGGGCAAAGCCATGCAAATAACTAAAATATAAAACAAATTTTGACAAACTTAAAAAATTTAAGTATAATTTTTCGTAAAAGAGAAATATTTTTATGATAGATTATTTAAATAGAGAAACTTATAATTTTTATTTACCAGAAAATTTAATAGCAACCACTCCAAATTATGAGAGAGACCATTGCAAGTTAATGACAATTAGTAAAAACACAGGAGAAATAGAGCATAGAATTTTCTCAGATATTATTAATTATTTAAACAAAGATGATATATTGGTTCTTAATGACAGCAAAGTAATACCTGCAAGAATATACGCTAAAAAAAATACAGGCGGAAATGCAGAGATACTTCTTCTAAATAAATTCAATAACAGCGAAGATTTATGGGAATGCTTAATAAAAGGAAAAAATATAAAAGAAAATGATGTACTGTATTTGGATTATAGTCATATAGAAAGCATCGGAATAATTGAAGCTTCTATAATAAAAGATAATATATCAACAAAATTAATAAAGTTTTCAAAACCTCTTACTTCCAGTATATTAGATACAATCGGTAAAATACCTCTTCCTCCGTATATAATACAAAGCAGAAAGAAAAAAGGCGAAGACGAATATAATGAAAAAGATAAAGAGTTCTATCAAAATGTATATGCTAAAAATGAGGGAAGTATTGCTTCACCTACTTCAGGACTTCATTTTACCAAAGAACTTTTAGAAGGAATTAAATCTATTGGTGTTACAATTTGCTATGTTACTTTGCATGTTGGCTTTTCCACTTTTAACCCTATAAAAGAAGAAGATTTAAAAAAACATGTTATGCATGAAGAAAAATTTTCTATACCAAAAGAAACTGCAAGTATAATAATAAATGCTAAAAAAGATGGGAGAAGAATAGTGTCATGCGGAACTACTGTGGCAAGAGTTTTGGAAAGTGAATATAATGATTTTAATTTTAATAGATTAGAAGGCTCTACAAATATTTTTATATATCCACCGTATAAGTTTAAATGTGTAGATGCTCTTATTACAAACTTCCACACCCCGCACTCTACGCTTCTTGCTATGGTTAGTGCTTTTGCCGGTTATGATAATATTATGAATGCATACAAAATTGCCGTGGAAAATAATTATCGTTTTTTCTCTTATGGAGATGCTACTTTTTTGTATTAGATATAATTTTGGGATACTTAGTTTTAAAAACTTTAAATATTTAGTTTTGAAACAAGTCTAATATATAGCTAAAAAAGTATATTTTGTTATATGATTTTTTTATTCAACTTTTTCCCGCCGCAAAAAGTTGCAAAAAGTGCAAAATATGAAATTAATATTAAATAATACTAATTATATTTTATAAATATCTAAGATAAAATTATATATTTCAGTTAAAATAAAGCCTTTTGGTTCTTTATGGCAATACCTAAATGTACTTCCTTCGGTCGCCTTGAAAGACTCCTTTCAGTCGCAAAAGAAGCGGGGGCTACACTACGGGCACGTTTCGCAGGTGGCAAAGCCCAGCAAATAATTAAAATAACAAACTAAGTTTTGACAAACTTAAAAATTTCCAGCATATACCTAAACTATACCTAAACAAATTACCATTTGACTTTTTGTATAATTGATTTATCATAATACACAATGCATTTATTGAATATTTTTTATTAGAGGAAAATATGGAAAAGATAAAGATAGAAAATGTAGAGCTTACATTATCTCACCCAGATAATTTAAATATAAAATGGACAGGACAAAATGATTTAGTAAGGCAGATAATGGCTTCTTGGCATATAATATCCGAAGATGACATACCATTGAATCCAAGAATTGTGGGTAAGCCCGGAGCTGGAAAAACTACTCTTTCATATTATGTTGCTAAAGAGCTTCTTAAAAGAGATGTTTATATATTTCAATGTACAGTAGACACTAGACCAGAGGATTTAATAATAATACCTGTAATATCAGAAAATAATACTATAAGCTATCATGCTTCAAGTTTGGTTACTGCGATGATTAAGGGGGGGGTTGCCATACTCGACGAAGGAAACAGAATGAGTGAGAAAACTTGGGCTTCACTTGCTCCGCTCCTTGATGACAGAAGATATGTTGAAAGTGTTATTGCGGGTATAAAAATTAAGGCTCATCCAGATTTTAGAGTGATAGTTACAATGAATGATGATGCGAGTACTTTTGAGCTTCCTGAATATATACACTCTCGTTTGCAGCCTACAATAGAGCTTCCTTTTCCAGATGTTAAAGAAGAGTATGATATATTAAAAATGAATCTTCCTTTTGCTGATGATGAAATATTAAAAATTACTGTTGGTTTTTTACAGAAGTCGCATATACATAATGCTTCTTTTTCTGTGAGAGATGGTATTAGTATGGCAAGGTATGCTATGAAGCTTTATAACAGTAATATTGCTCATAGCAAAGATTCTGCTTTTTTAATAGCTTTAAAATCTGTGCTTGGAAATGAAGGTATTAGAATATTATCACTAAATATTGATGAGAATAACAAAGATGAATAATTTTAAAAATTTAAAAAACAAAAAAGATAAAAGAGATTATTTAAAAGAGAATTATTTTAATAAGTCTATATACTGCGTTACTGCTGAAGATTTTTCTAAGGGAAGAAACAATATTGAAGTAGTAGGCTCTATGCTTGAGGCGGGTATAAAGATTATTCAATATAGAGAAAAAGAGAACCCTAAAAAATATATGCGTGAGAAGTATGAAGAGTGCGTTAAGATAAGAGAGATGACAAAAAAGAGTAATGCATTATTTATAGTAGATGATTATGCTGATTTGGCTTTGGCAGTGGAAGCTGATGGGGTGCATATTGGGCAAAATGACATGCCAATAGAAGTGGTTAGAAAGATTGTTGGCGATGATATGATTATAGGGCTTTCTACAAAAAATATTGATGAGGCTAATGAGGCTTTTAATAGCAGTGCTGATTATATTGGGGTTGGTCCTATATTTGACACTAATACTAAAATTGATGCTGATAATGCTGTGGGTTTTGAGTATTTAGATTATATTGCTAAAAATATTGATATGCCTTTTGTTTGTATAGGAGGCATTAAACTTAATAATATGGATTTGCTTATAGAGCATAATGCAAAATGTTTATGCATGCTCACTGAGATTGTTGCTTCTGATGATATTAAAAATAAATGCGAAACTTTAATAAAAAAAATGCATTCTTAATAATAATATTTTTTATTGTTTTATTTGTTTTTCTATGTATTCTAAAAAATGATAAAGAGGCTTTGTTTATAGATGAGGCTTCTATTGAGGCATTTATTAAAAACTCTAACACTCAAATAATATATGATTATATAAAGTTTAGAGAAGATGTTTTTGTTGTTGGATATAATAATAAAGATTATATAAAAAATGTTTTTCCAAGTGCTAAGTTTATAAGCGAGTTTCGTTTTAGAATATATTCAAAATTAAGAAAAAATATATTATGCTTTTTTAGCGATGATAGTTTAATAGAATATGCTTACAAAAATAAGATATACTATTATAAAGTTGTACTAAATATTAATGACATAAAAAAAGAAGAATATATTACATTAAAAGATTCTAATAATTCAAAAATTTTTTTATCTGTTACAAATAATAATTATACTGAAAATAATATTGATAAAGATTTGATAAAAGTTTTGGACGGCGACACTATAACATATAATAATAATGTTTACAGGTTTATAGGAATTGATGCTCCAGAATTGGAACAAGTTTATGGAAAAGAGGCTAAAGATTATGTTTCTAATTTAATAAAAAATAGTGAAAAAGTGTCTATGCTTGTTTCTTCTTATGATATATTTGATAGGATATTATGTCATATTTTAGTTGATGATGTGCCTTTAGCTTATTATATGATAGAAGAAAAATTAGCAAAAGAGACTGTATTGAAATATGGAGATAATGGTTTTAGTGAAATTGGAAGTAATATAGTTTATTTATCTAAGTTTCAGGAAAGGAGAAAGTTTATAGACCCATCGAGATACAGAAGAGAAAATAGATAGTTTTGTTAATTACTACTTAAAACAATGATTTTTTAGTATATATAAACAATCATATTTTGTTGTATAAGCTTTATTTTATTCAACTTTTTCCCGCCGCAAAAAGTTGCAAAAAATGCAAGTTCTTCTGTTATAGAACAATAAAAAATTGAAAAAATATAATCATTTCAATATATACTAAAATCTTTAAGTTTATCAATTTTTATTTATTTGAAGGCAAAAATATAGTTTATTAACAATATTATAAGTTGTTAATAAAAGTAAGCAATATCATACTGAAATGTGCTGAATCTTGCAGTTGACAAACTTAAGACTTTTAATATAAACTAATATTATGAATAAAAAAATTTTATACTGCAATAAAAATGAATACCCTGCTTTTCCTTCTATAGTGAAATTAGAAAAAGATAAATATTTAGTGAGTTTTAGACTTGCTCCAAAAAATAAAAAAAATTATTCTCATCTTCATTCTTTAAGTAAAGCTATTGTATTGACTTATTATAAAGGCAAAATAATTAATACTACAGAAATAGCCAAAGAAGATGAAGCAGCAAAACAAGATGTGCAGCTTTTTAGAGTTGATGATAACACTATAATTGCCTACTATTTTAGATATACTTTTCACCCGCAAAGCGAAATTGATTTATTAAAAGAAAATACTTTTTTGGAATATAATAATACAATAGCATTATTAAGCGGTATAGGGTACTGTATTAGTTATGATAATGGTAAAACTTTTTCAAAGGCTAATACTATTGTATTAAAAAATGGAATGAAAAACTTTGCGGTAAGAGGCAGCATGGTTAAAGTAAATAATGAAATACTTATGCCTATATATGCTTACAAAAAATATATAAACAAAAATAATTCTAAGTATCAATGCTATATTATATATACTAAAGATTTAATTAATTGGGATATAAAGAGTTTTTTGTGTGAAACTGAATATAGAAAAATTGAAAATAAAAAAAGCAAAATAGAATATGTTGAACCTTCACTTATATATTATAATAATATATTATGGGCATTTATAAGAACGCATGTTAATAATGAATATGCTTTTACTTCTTTAAGTTATTCTCTGGACAATGGAAAGAGTTTTACTAAGCCTCATTTTACGAATATTAAAGGCTATCCTTTGCATCCTTTAAAGATTGATGATGAGAGAATTTTATTAACTTATGGATACAGATTAAAGCCTTATGGGGTTAGAGCAATTTTACTAAACGACTTGAATGATTTAAAAAATTACTCTGATTATGATATACAAAAAAAAGAGATAATTATAGAAGATAAAATGAAAAGTACTGATTGCGGTTATCCTTGGTGTGCTAATAACAACAACAGTATATATTGTGTTTACTATGGATATGATAATAGAGATAAAATAAGAAAAATATTTTTAACTGTATTTACTTTAGATTAAAAATATAGTAGACTTTGTTTTAATATAGGGAGAGAGATTTATGGACGATAAAGATATAATGAACCCTGAAATCTATGAGATAAAACCAGATAATTGGGAAGTTTTAGAAGATGATAAAAATATTAGCTATAGGCTTCTTGCTTATAAATTATCATCTTGGAGTGAAGATACTCATTTAATAGTAAATGTTAATAAAGAAAATAAAACTATTATAATTAATTGGAATAGTAAAGATTTTGTATTTCCTTCTCATAAAGCTTTTTTTAGGTTTGATGATGATTTGCCTGATAATTTAGATTGTAAGGCAACAGAAGATAAACTTTCTTCTATTATATTAGACAGCGATTATGTTTATGAGAGTTTGCTTAATCATAAACTTCTTATAGTAAGAGCATCGCTTGAAAAAAGTAAAACTACAAGAGTTTTTAATATTTCAAAGTTTGCAGAAGTTGTAAGAAAGTAAGTGATAGTAAATAAATATACTTACAAATAAAATATAAAATCATAAAATACTATTTAACAAATTAAAATTCATTTAATTTATTTATATATATTTGAATTATAATAACATCAAAAATAAAAAATATCTTAATTTATTATTTACTTTAAAATCATTTATGATATAACTTCATTATTAATCATTATAATAAAGGATTGTTATGGATTTAGAAAAGAAATTGGAAGAATTTTATAGAGATGTAAGAATGCCTATGAAGCAGGCTGAAGCTAGTAGAAATTTTACATCAATACCTATTTGGGGACTTTCATTAGCTTATAAAATGAATGATATAATTAAATGCTACTGTGAAATAGAAGAAGATAATAAAGAATTAAAAGACAGATACAAACACTTATTAAAAATATATTATTATAATGAATATAAGGAAAAAGATTACAGAGAAAGTTTTGTAATTCCCCATTTAATATTATTTGGAAATTTAGAAAAAGCATTACAAAATATAAATTACAGCACCTATGAATCAGATAAATGCAGACAAATGTATTTTCAAAGACCTATACATAAAATATTTGAATTATTAAATCAATATTTTAATAAAGAGTTTACTGAATATGTTAATAAATATGTAGATATAATAAATTCTAAAGATGCAGAAAAAACATTTAAAGATATGAATAGAGATGCAGTTATACCATTATTTGCATTATGTACTATGGCAAACACTGAAGATAAATATGTAGATATTATTATCAAAGCATTAGATTATATGCCCAATAAACTTGATGCTTTAAATGTTATTGGTCCTATTATAAATAAACATAAATCATTAAGAGATAAATTTGTAGAAATAAATGATGACTCTTTAATTATAGATATTGGTATAGAGTTTGGGCACTATTTTCATATACTAGCTTTTTCAGATAAAGATAAAATGATTGATAAAATATATAAAGATCTTGATTTTCCAAATTATTTTTCAGTTATTGCTAAATATTTTGAAGATTACTTTAATATACGTAAAATACATAACTTCAAAAAACTTTATTTAAATGATAAAGAGGCTTTTTATAAATTATATAATCTTTTAAAATTAGAAAAATACATAACAAGGAGAAATATAAAAATTATATTTATTTTATTTAGTGCAATTTTACTAGAGCATAATGATAATAATTTTGATTTAGAAACATTTAAATTATGCTATCAAATAATACCTAGTATAATTTTAAAATGCTTAAAAAAAGAAGGCAAAAGAGATATTAAGAAAATATCTGATAATATTAAAAATTTAGAAGATGTATTTGATAAAGATAAAAATAAAACATTTAATAATTTAATAGACTATTACACAGGAAAAAAATCTTCAGACATGCTTTACAGATTTAGAGCAACTTATCCTGAAATTAGTTTGAATACAGATATAATGTATGTATTTGCATTATTTAATTTTGAAGATTTATGCGAAGAAACAAAATCATCAAAAAAATTCTGTATAGATGTATTAAAACATTTAACCATACAGCTTGGAATTAGAAAGTACATAGAAACTCAATATGCCCTAACTTCAAAAACATTCAGAGAAATTGTTGATTCGCTTATAAATAATGAAGAATTAAATATAACATTAAAAGAAGTACTTCTTTCATACTATTATGATTATGGTAATTACTATGTGCCGCCTCCATCATTATATAATGATTTAACAGATGAAAAAGATAATACAAAAACTTTAAAAGATTTATTAATAGAAAATTACAGTGAAGAATTAAAAAATATATTAGATGATACAAATTTCATTAAAAAAGAATTAAGCAATGAAAAATTGGCTATTTTAGATATATTAAAATGGGCATATAATCCTAGTTTCAATTATAATAATTTTGAATTAGTTTATACAGTTCTTGAAAGCACTAAAAAAGTAGAAGTTAAAAGAGTTTGTTTAAAAATCATATCTAATAATGAAAATATAACAAGGGAATATGTTGAAAAAGCTATTGATAAGGTAAGAGCTTCAGATTTAAAAGGAGCTTTAAAAACAATACTCAAAAATTGGAACTTAAAAAAATACGGCGATAAATTTAATAGTATTGATGAAGCAATTGAATTTATTAATACATACTATAATACAAGCTATGAAAACAGTATTAAGTTTTTAGAGAATCTCAAATTAGATAAAGTATTATATAAAAATGGAAATAAGGCAGATGAAAGAATTATTAAATATATTTTAATGGAGTATATGAATCTAACAGAGCCTGCAAGACTTAAAGACTGTGATATGCTTGCTGATTTATTAGAAACTAACTCTTTTGAAAAAGTATTAAATGATATATTTGATTATTGGAAAGATACTAATTATGACAGTAAGGAAAAAAATATTTTAATGCCTTACTGTATATACTCTGATAATTCAAAAATAGATGCAGTATATACATTAATAAAAGAATTTGCTAAAGGTTCAAGAACTATATTGGGAGCATTTATTGTAAAATGCATTGCATTAAACGGCAAAAATTATGCTTTAATATTGATTGATAATCTAACAAGAAAAGCACCTACTGCCAAAATTAAAGAAACAGCAAATGAAACTATGAAAAATGCTGCAGAGATTTTAGGTATTTCTACCGATGAACTTTCTGACATAATTATTCCTGATTTTGGTTTTGACAGAAAAGGAAATAAAGTTCTAAGTTATGGAGGAGAAGCAAAGAGAACATTTACTTTAAATATAGATAATAATTTAGAATTAACGATTAAAGATGATGAAAAAAATAAAATCATAAAATCACTTCCAGCACCAAACAGCAAAGATGATAAGGCAGCAGCAGACTTAATTAAAAAAGAATTTAGTACTCTAAAAAAAGAAATAAAAACTTTAATACAATCTCAAAAAATAAGACTTCAAAAAGTTTTAATGAACGGCAGAAAATGGAGTTATGAGAGTTTTAAGAATGTATTTGTTAATAATAGCATTATGAATATATTTGCCTTAAAATTAATTTGGGGTGTTTATGATGATGATAATAAATTAATTAAAAGTTTCAGATATATGGAAGACGGCACTTTCAATACTGCCGATGAAGAAGAATATAAACTTGAAGATACAAACAAAAAAAATATTAGTTTAGTTCACCCTATGGAATTAGATGAAAATACTTTAAATAAATGGCAACAGCAATTATCAGATTATGAAATTACTCAGCCTATAGATCAGCTTAATTTTTCATCTGAAACTTTTGAAACTATAAAAGAAAAAGATATTCAAAATGATGAGCTAACTTCATTTGACGGAGTAACCGTTAAAGTAGGAACTTTGATGTCGCTTGCAAATAAATATGATTTTGAAAGAGGAGAAACAGAAGACGGCGGAGGCTACAGTGAATATATTTTGAAAGATAGTTATTTACAAATTTCAGTACATATAACATTTGACTATATATATTTTGGAATTGAGCCTGATGAAGATGTTAATTTAAATAATATTATTTTCTATGATGAAAGCGATGAGATTCAACCTGTAAAAACTAATCCTTTAAAATTAAATCAAAGGTTTGTTAATTCTGTTTATAATATAGTAAAGAATAATATATAAAAAATAATAAAAAGTAGTACATAAAAAAGGCATTAAATTTATATATAAAAAAATTAATGCCTTTTTATGAATGATTTATAAAAAATTAAAACTCTTTTATTTTTTCACTATTTAAAGTTTTTATTAATGCTTTAGCTATCTCTATAGAAGCAACTACATCATCATAAGAAGCATAACAATAATGACTATGAGCATATCTCGTAGCAACACCCAAAACAACACTAGGACTTCCAAAATTAGTTTTATGATATATTGCACCATTAGTAGAGCCTTTTTCACGCACTATTACTTGATGAGCAATATTGTTTTGTTTTGCTATATTTATAGTGTATTTATTTAATCTTGGGTTTGTAATCATGCCTCCGTCTATTACTCTAAGCTGAGAGCCTTTTCCAATAGCTCCATGTGCTCTCTCTCCATAATAAAAAGTATCATCAGCAGGTGAGCCCTCAAATACTATAACTAAATCAGGCTTTACTTTGTTAGCTGCCACAGAAGCTCCTCTTGCCCCAACTTCCTCTTGAGCTGTCATCATACCAACCAAATTAACATCTAATTTCTCGTCTTTTAATGCTTTTAAAGTCTCTATCACACATACAGCACCAACTCTGTTGTCTATAGCCTTAGCACAAAAACTTTTAGTTCTCTCATCATATCTGAAATCAACATCTGGTACAATAGGGTCTCCTATGCATATTCCAAATATATCTTCTGTTTCTTTTTTAGTTCTAGTACCCACATCAATATACATATCTTTTAATGTAGGCAATTTTTTTCTGTCTTCATCTGTCATAAAATGGGGCGGCTTTGAACCTATAACACCTTTAACATGCTCCCCACTTGATGATTTTACCACCACAGAATTTGATACAATGTTTGGTATATGCCAGCCTCCAAGAGGTATAAAAGATAAAGTTCCATTTTCATTTATATGCTCTACCATAAAACCAAGTTCATCTATATGGCAGTCTAATCCTACTATAGGTTTGCTTTTGTCAATATTTTTTAAACCTAAATACAAATTATTAATAGAATCTCTTTCACTATCTATAAAATTTGCTTTTTCTCTTATAACATTTATTACATCATCTTCAAAACCTGATGGTCCGAATGCATTAGTTAAATCTTTTAATAATGTTATTATATTATTATCCATAAAAAATCCTGAAATAAATTTATGATTAATGATAAATCATTTAAATAAAATATCAATATCTTGTTAATATAATATGTATTAATTTATTTTTTTGATAATTTGATTTTTTAAAATAGTTATTTCTGAAATATGAATTTAAAACTACAATCTAATTTTATAAAATCTGTATTAAAAAGAGGTATTAAATTACTTTAATACCTCTTTTTATTTTTTATGCCTTAGCTAATTCTTCACCTAATTTAATGCATTCATTAATTGCATTATCATCTGGAGTAAGATTTGTAATTAAACCATCTTTTATTAAAGAAGCTCCTGTACTCTTTACGTCTTCCTGCCAATTTCTCATCCATTCACCATCGCCCCAATCATAAGAGCCAAATAAAGCTATCTTTTTATTGGAAAGCTTATCTCTTATTGCATCATAAAAAGGCTGAAACTCGGATTCTTCTAAAACTTCAGCCCCCATAGCAGGACAGCCTAACGCTAATTTTGAATAATTATCTATATCTGAAGTATTAAAATTAGATACGCTAAATGTATCAACCTCTCCTCCAGATTTTTTAATGCCTTTTTCTACATTTTGTGCCATAAGCTCAGTATTGCCTGTAGCACTCCAATATATTACAGCTATTTTATCACTCATTTTATCCCCCATAAATTTAATATTTTATTTACTGTAAGCATACTCTTTATAATCATCCATTATCTCCAATATTCCCTTCCCATTTAAAAATGTAGTTGTATAAAAATCTCTGCATCTATTATAGCTTTCGAAAGTTTTTATAGCTTCATTTTTATTATGATATACTTTCCAGTATCCAGCGTATAAACTATTTTTCCCATAATTATTTATAAAGCCGTATATATCCATAAGAGGATATCCTAAAAATATACCTATCTCATGAGGAAAATCTTTATTATACTGCATCCTATCTTTTAATAGTTCGATACACTTATATAGATTTTTCTCTTCATATCCATAATCTTCTAAAAAATCAAAAATCTCATCATTAAAAATGTATTCCTCAAGCCTTTTTTTGTCATAAACATAAACTATCACTTTATTATCATAATCTTTTATAATAGACACATTTATATTGCGGCTGTTTAATATTTTATTGTATGATGCTATTTTTTTGTAAACATCTTTTTTAGAGTTGTATTGATATGTAAAGATGTTTGCTATTTTTATACCAGAAAGTGTTGGTGCACAGTGGTTAATAATCAATGTATCAAAATTATGCTCTTTCATTGTTAGAGTATTCTAACATATATTTTAAAATTGTCAATAGTTTTGTTAGTATATTCTAACTTTTTAACGGTTTTTTAAATATACCAAAAATATTATATAAAACTTATTATAACACATAGTATTAATGATATTATTATTTGCAATGATAAAAAACCTGATATGAGTTTATTAACTTTTTCATTATCACTATACATTAGTAATATAAAAGGTGAAGGAGATAAAAAATATATAATCATAGATTTTATAAAAATTATATTAATATTTATAATTTTAGAGATAACAAATAAAGTTAGAGAGATTAATACTGCCATAGTAGCAAATCTTACAAAGAATAATTTAATAGCTTTTTTAAATATATTTGGTTTAAATTCAAGTTCAGCCCCTATGCATAATAATATCATAGGAGATAGTGGTTCTGTTAAAAAGGATATTATTCTGTTATATGTTCCTAAGAAATTTGAATTATCTATTTTTTCACCAAGATTAAATAATGCACCTATTATACCTAAAATAAGGCTTATTATTATTGGGCTTTTTATTATAGAGTTTATTATTTGTTTTGTATTTTGTTTTTTTCCTGATATCAAAGTTAAACCTGTTGTAACTACAGTAAAAACGAATATATTATTTACCATATCTATTTGTATTATTGGAAATAGATTATCTTTTCCTATTATTATATTAAGTATAGCTAATGCAAACATTCCGCTTTCAATGCAAGTATTAGTATATGGTATATATTTTTTTATATCATCGCTGAATAATGGTCTATACAAAAATCCTAATAAATATGCTGCAAATATTATTATAAATCCTGCTGCTATTAATACTATAGAATCTTTATTAAATGTGCCATAAATAAGTATATTAAAAAAAGTGAAGGGAAGAAATAAATTAACTGCTAAATTTTTTATAGTTTTTATTCCATCACTGCTAATGATATTTATTTGTTTTAATATTTTACCTAATGCTATTAAAATAAATATTGGAAGTATTAATTCTATGATAGTATACATTTTGATTTCCGTTAATACTTTTTCTATAATATTATAACATAAAAATTATTAATTTTTAAACATAAAAAACTAAAGTTATAAACTATATTTTTAAATAAAATTTCTTTTATCGTGTGTACTTCTTTAAGGGCAAAGTCCTGTAAATAATTAAAATAAAAGAGCTAAAAATTTGTCAGTACATATTAAAACAATAGTTTTCTATCAACTTTTTTATTACTTATTTAAAATAATATATATATCACATAAATAAGCATCAAGTTTTGTTTCATCAATAAACTTAGGATTAGTTTTTATATCTTCATCTTTTATTATAAAGTATTTTAGCCCTATTTTATTAAAAAGTTTTTCTCTAACCATATCATTATTTTTTACTTTTTCTTTTAGTGTTTCAGTATCTCCAAAATGTCCTTTACCATGATATTCTATTACAGCAACAGGTTCATTTATTTTATTTCCTCTTTTATATGTTATTAAATAATCACAATAAAAATCTCTGAATGTTCTCCAAGCATAAGAATCTTCATCAGACTTTAAAAATGCTTTGAAAGATACTTGAGGATGTACATTATAATCTTTAAATGCTTTCACCATAGAATAAAATATTTTAGTTTCTTCTATGTTCATGATTTTTTTAGTAGATATATTTCCAGTTTCCATATCATGGAGTCTTTGCTCTGTTATGTCTTTTGTTTGGTATTCATATTTTTTATTATAATTATTATATCTTTTATTATAGTTTCTATATTCTCTATAGTAATTAGAATCTCTTCTTTTAAAGAAAAATATAAATATTACAATTAATATAAAAATTAATCCAATTAAACTTTCCATAAATAAAAACTCCAATATACTATAAAGTATAGTTCTGTGAAATTATTATTCAAGTATAAATTAGATTTTTATATTATATTTTTCAAATAATTAGTATTTTATTTTTATAAATATATTTGAATTTTTTTATTTTTCTTTTATAATATATTAAACTTTATTTTAGACTTTATATATTCACTTCAATACTTTTTATATATTTAATCTTTAATCCGTATAAAGAATTTTTATAAAAACCTATAAAGGAGAGTTTATTATGGCAGAAAAACAAATACTTAATTTTGAAGCCGAAACAAAACAGATATTAAATTTAATGGTGCATTCTATATACACTCATAAAGAAATATTTTTAAGAGAACTTATATCAAATGCAAGCGACGCTTTAGATAAAGCAAGATTTGAATCTATAACTAAAAGCGATAAATATACTGATATAGATAATTTAAGAATAAAAATAGAAATAGATGAACAAAATAGAACATTGAGTATTATAGATAACGGAATTGGTATGACAAGAGAAGATGTTATCAATAATATAGGCTCTATTGCAAGAAGCGGTACTAAAGCATTTTTGGAGAAAATACAAAAGGATAAAGAAGCTTCAAAAGAAAGCGGAATAGATTTAATAGGGCAATTTGGTGTTGGATTTTATTCTGCATTTATGGTTGCTGATGATATTATAATAGAGACTAAAAATGTTGATAGTGAAAAGGGTGTTCGTTGGGAGAGTAATGGAGACGGTTCTTATTCTATAGAAGATATTGATAAACAAGACAGAGGAACAAAAATTATACTCAAGTTAAAACCAAAAGATAAAAAGTTAGAAGAAGACGGATTTGTTGATGATGATTATTGCAACAGATACACTTTAGAAGGACTCATTCATAAATATTCAAACTATGTTCATTATCCTATTATTATGGATATGCCTATACCAAAAAAGGACGAAAAAGAAATTCAGCAATATGAAGAGAAAACTATTAACTCAATGGTGAGTATATGGCAAAAATCAAAAAGCGATGTTAAAACAGAAGAGTATAATGAGTTTTATAAAGAGCATTTCCATGATTATGCAGACCCATTTGAAGTAATACATACAAAGGCAGAAGGTACTATAGAATATACTGCACTTTTATTTATACCTTCAAAAGCACCTTTTAATTTCCTACACCCAGATTTTGAGAGAGGTTTAGAGCTTTATTCAAGAAACGTGTTTATAATGGGTAAATGTAAAGACTTGCTTCCTGAATATTTAAAATTTGTAAGAGGTTTGGTTGATTCTCCTGACTTCTCACTTAATATTTCAAGAGAGATTTTACAGCATAGCACTCAATTAAAAAGAATAGCATCAAATGTTGAAAAAAAGGTTTTGGAAACTTTAGAAAATATATTAAAAAATGACAGAAAAAGATACCAAGAGTTTTTCAAAGAGTTTGGCGAGTCTATAAAAATAGGAATATATTCAGACTTTAGTAAAAAAGATAAGCTATCTAATTTATTATTATTTGAATCATCAGAAACATCTGACGGAGAATATACAACATTAGCAGAATATAAATCAAGAATGAAAGAAGGTCAGGAGTTTATATATTATGCAGCTGCTAAAGATAAAGCTACAATAGAAAAACTTCCTCATATGGAGGGTATGAAAGATAAAGGTTATGAAGTGCTTTATTTTACTGACAGAGTTGATGAGTTTATGGTTAATATGATGAGAGAGTTTGACGGCACTAAACTTTATTCTATACTTCAGGCTGACAACAATACAGAAAATAAAGATGAAAACAAAGATTCTACTAATAAAGATGTACTTAATGCTATAAAAGAAGTATTAGGTGCTGATAAGGTTGCTGAGGTGAGGGAGACTAATAGGCTTAAAGAGAGTGTTGTATGTTTATCAAATAAAGAAGATTCTATAAGCTTTAATATGGCTAAGGTACTTGCTGAAAGCGGCAATCCTATGTTTGCTATGAAGCCTGAGAGAGTATTAGAAATTAATACTTCGCATGATGTATTTAAAGCAATAGAAAAAGAGTATCAGGCTAATAAAACTTCTGATTTATTTAAGGAGTATAGCGAACTTCTTTATGATGAGGCTTGTATACTTGAAGGACTTCCACTTGAAGACCCTAAATTATTTGCAAGCAGAATGAGTAAGTTAATGTTAAAGTTATAATTAGTTGATTATATTTTTATTGAAGATAGAAATTGGGAGAATATTTTTAAATATTATATTTTTTCAATTTTTATCTTTTAAGAATTTTATTGTAAATTTTTTGAAGCATATGTTTAACATATTTCGTAAAAATAGTTATAATATATTAAAATAATTATTTTCTATCAACTTTTTCCCGTAGCAAAAAGTTTTTACCCTACGGGCACGCTTCGCAGGGGGCAAAGCCCTGCAAATAATAAAAATAAAGAAAGCTAAAAAATGCAGTATTTTTTAAATATATATATTAAATATTGGAGTTAATTTATGAGATTAAAAATTATTACTTGTTTAATGATGTTATCTGTTTTATTAGCATCTTGTTCTAATAATAATGAATCATCTGATAACACATTAAATATCAACCTTGGTCCGCAGACAAAAAGTATAGACCCTGCTATAAGCTCTACTGTTATAGGTTCATACTATATCACTCATGCTTTTGAGGGTTTAACTACAATAGGTAAAGACGGAAAAATGTCTGGCGGAGCTGCTGAAAGCTGGGAGGAGCTTGATGGCGGTTTGAGATACATATTCCATTTAAGAACTAATGCTAAATGGAGCGATGGAAAAAATGTAACTGCTGAAGATTTTGTATATTCTTGGAGGAGAGTTGTTGATCCAAAAACTGCAAGCGATTATGGATATCAATTTGCTCCTGTAAAAAATGCAGAAAAAATTATAGCTGGAGAATTACCTAAAGAAGAATTAGGAGTTAAGGCTATAGATGATTATACTTTAGAAGTTATATTAGAAAGACCTACTGTTTATTTTTTGGATTTGGTTGGTTTTACTACATTCTATCCTGTAAGAAAGGATATTATAGAACAATATGCTGATAAATGGGAAGTAAATGCAGAAACTTATATAGGAAATGGTCCTTTTACAACTATAGAAATTTCTCCTGATGATAGAATAGTAATGGTAAAAAACACAAATTACTGGAATTATAAAGAAGTGTTGCCCGAAAAATTAAACTTCATAATGATGCAAAACCCTACTGCTTCTGTTGCTGGTATAAAAGACGGAACATTAGATTTTTCTAAAGTAGTTCCTACGCAAGATATACCTGTATTAAAGGAAGAGGGTATATTGCAAATAAAACCTTTATTAGGCTCTTACTATTATTGTTTCAGCACTACTAATGAAATTTTAAAAGATGTGAGAATACGCAAAGCTTTAACATTAGCTATTGACAGAAAATATATAGTTGAAAATGTTACAAAAGGCGGAGAAGTTCCTACTAGTGCTTTCGTGCCTTATGGTGTTAATGATGTTGATGGGGGAGATTTTAGAGAGAATGGCGGAGAGTTTTTTGATATAAATGATTATGCTAAAAATGTTGAAGAAGCTAAAAGATTATTAGCAGAGGCTGGATATCCAAATGGTGAAGGTTTTCCTGTTTTAGAGTTTAATACAGACAGCGGATTAAATGTTACAATATTTGAAGCGGTTCAACAGATGTGGAAAGAGAATTTGGGCATAGATGTTCAAATAGTTCAAGAGGAATTAGCTGCTTTCTTTAGTAATAGATATAGCAGATTATTTACTATAGTGAGAGGTGGGTGGTATGCAGATTTTAATGACCCTATTAATTTCTTAGATTTATTTACTACTCCAGCACCTTTAAACTTCCCAACTTTTAGTAATAAAGAATATGATGAATATTTGAGAGTGGCTTTAACTTCTTCCGATAAAAATCTTAGAATGGACGCTATGCATAAAGCTGAAAAGATATTGATAGATAGTTATGCTATAATGCCTATGTATTTCAATACTGAGCCTTTGCTTGTATCAGAAAAATTAAAAGGTGTATATTATAATCCTCTTTCAATACATAGATTTACTTATGCTTATAAAGAAAAATAATTTTTAATAAATTGTATTTTTAATTAAGTTCTTTTACTGCTAAATGAAGTACATACGGTAGTAAAAGGACTTTAATTTTTTTATTACAGTTCTAAAAATGCATATTCTAATATTTTAGAAATATGTATTATAATACCTATATTTTAGACTAAAAATTAAGTTCTTTGTGAATCCTAAACAAAAAAATTAAAAACTAAATTTTGATATACTTAAAGTTTTTAATGTATATAAAAACGATTATTTTATATCAACTTTTTTATTGTTCTTTTTCCCGCATTTTGTTATATGATTTTTTATTCAACTTTTTCCCGCCGCAAAAAGTTTTCGCCCTTCGGGCACGCTTCGCGAAAGTGCAATTTATATGTTGGAATATGTATTAATATAAAATAATATATGATTTTGGATATGCTTAAAAGCTAGTTTTTTTTAATGCAGTTCTTTTGGTTCTTTTATACCAATAAAAGAACTGGGGGTGTGGGGGCAACGCCACCACAAATAAAAAACTTAAAAAATATTTTATTTTCAAGAAAAAAATTAGCACACACCCATTGAGGCAAATCACACAACGCACGCAGAACATAATTTTAACATATAGTAAGTCTAAAATTATAAAGCAGATTTGTAAATAGAATTTAGTTTAACGTGCGGTTAAAATTTTAATTTTTTTAGGTTAATTATCAATTCTATTAATAAGCATTTGTTGAGTTTTGAACTTCTTCAAGTTTATTAATAGCATCTCTAAACATAGTAAAATTGCTTTGCCAGTTGCTTGTTGCTGTGGGTGATATTGATATGTCTTCGTAGGTGTTTTCATTGAAATTATTAATAAAATTAAATCTTATATTTGATATGCTTTTTGTAGTAAAATTGTCAAACTCATTATCATTATTAAATTTATATCTTACTTCTATATCATAATATTTTAAATTACCCATTGTAAATGGAGTGAATACTGTTTTTTGTATGTTTGTTAATTCTAAAGAGCTTCCGTCATCAAACATAAATATTATAGGAGTTGAGCTTGCTACTTGAAAATAGTATGGATATCTATATCTAAACTCTAATGTTAAAGTTCTTCCATATCTTTTGAAAAATCTAAAACTATTTTCACGCATATATTTTTGAGTGTTTTTCCAAGAGGTGAATATATTTATTTTTGATGTGAGTTTATCTCTTTCTGTGATATATGCTCTATTTTTTATAGTATCGTATATTATACTATTAGTGTCCATATTGTTTTGAGCAGATAGCATTAGAGAGCTAAACACTATTAAAATGAATATATACCTATACATAAAAAACTCCAATTTTAAACATTATAACTCCATATAATAAGACGGAATTATAATATGTAAAATTGAATGCAAATATATATTTTTTAATATTCATAAAAATATTTGTTAATAAAGATTTTGATTATTATAAAAAATATAATATTGTTGTTATAAAACTTTTAATATATTTTATAATTTTTTTGACAAATTTTAATTAATTGTGTATTATGTTAATCTAATAATTTAAATATTGGAGTAAAATTATGGATATGTTAGAAAAATCTGAAGATATAATAGCTTATATAAAAAATTCAACAAAAAAAACACCGGTTAAAGCATATATAAAAGGAACTTTATCAAATATAAAAACCAATGCTAAAATTTTTTCTTATGGGGATTTTAATTTTATAGTTGGTGATTATGAAGAGATAAAAAAAATATTAGAAGAGTATAAAGAATTTATAATGGATTATTATTTAGAAAATGACAGAAGAAACTCTGGAGTACCTACTTTAAGTTATTTTAATATTAATGCGAGAATTGAGCCTGGTGCTATTATAAGAGACAAAGTAAAAATAGGTGATAATGCTGTTATAATGATGGGAGCTATTATTAACATTGGTGCTGAGGTAGGAGATGGAACTATGATAGATATGGGTGCTGTATTAGGAGGACGAGCTATTGTTGGTAAGAATTGTCATATTGGTGCTGGGGCAGTATTGGCTGGAGTAATAGAACCTCCTTCTGCTAAGCCTGTTATAGTTGAAGATAACGTTGTAATAGGAGCTAATGCTGTTGTATTAGAGGGAGTTCATATTGGTAAGAATGCCGTTATTGGTGCTGGTGCTATTGTTATAGAGGATGTAGCAGAAAATCAAGTAGTTGCTGGTAATCCTGCTAAAGTTATTAAAGAAAAAGACAGTAAAACTATTGATAAAACAAAATTAGTTGATGATTTGAGAAAATAATTTTAGTTTATTAAATATTTAAATATATATTTTGTTATAGAAGTTTTTATTTTATTCAATTTTTTCTGTTCTTTTTCCCGCAGCTCGCGGTGCGGACTTCGTCAAAAGAACAAAAAGTGCAAGCATTTTTACTCTATATGTTGGAATATGTATTAATATAAAATAATACTTGTATTTTAAGTATAAAAAATACAGTCCTTTTGCTTCTTTGGTTGGGGCACGCCTCCGGCACTCCCTACTGTCGCCCTGAAGGACTCCCTACGGTCGCTCTGAAGGACTCCCTACGGTCGCAAAAGAAGTGGGTGCCACCCTACGGGCACGCTTCGCAGGGGGGCAAAGCCCTGCAATAATTTGAATTAAAAAATTAAAATTTTAGAAAGTGCAATCATTTTTATATTTTATTATTTTTATGAGAGGTTAAATATGCAAAGTTTTAATTTACAGCTTCCTACTAAAGTTATATTTGGAAAAAATGCTCAAGAGAATACTGCTTCAGAAATAAAAAAATTAAATGCTAAAAAAATATTTATTGTTTATGGTTCTAATAGAATAAAAGAAAATGGTTTATTAGATAATATAGAAAACATGTTAAAAAAAGAAAATATTGATTATACTTTTTTTAATAATGTAAAAGCAAATCCTTTACTTTCGCATGCTAGAATTGGAGTAAAAAAGGCTATAGAGTTTAACGCTGATTTAATTTTAGCTATAGGCGGTGGAAGCGTAATAGATACTGCAAAAGCAATAGCTATAGGAGCAGCTAATCCTGATATTGATATTTGGGATTTTTGGACTAATAAAAAAACTTTAGAAAAAACTATTAATGTAGGATGCATACTTACAATTTCTGCTGCAGGAAGTGAAACTAGTACGTCAGCAGTGCTTACTAATGATGAAACTTTAGAAAAGAGGGGACTTAATACAGAGTTTAATCGCCCTAAATTTGCTATAATGAATCCTTCTTTTACTTTTACTTTGCCTTATTATCAAGTGGCATGCGGAATAGTGGATATTATGATGCATACTTTAGATAGATATTTTGCTGATAATTGCTGTAATGAAACTACAGATGCTATTGCTGAGGCATTACTTAGAGTTGTTATAAAAAACGGTGCTATAGCTATGAAAGATAAAACTAATTATGATGCTATGAGTGAGCTTATGTGGTGCGGAAGTTTGTCTCATAACACTTTAACAGGTTTAGGCAATGAGTTTGATTTTATAGCACATAAATTTGGTCATGAACTTAGCGGGCAGTTTGATGTGGCACATGGAGCTAGTCTTTCTACTGTTTGGGGTCATTGGGCTAAATATTGCTATGATTATTCTGATTATACTAAAGAGAGATTTAGAAAATATGCAAAAAATGTGTGGAATGTAGATGATGCTCTTGAAGGAATAAATAAAACTATAGAATATTTCAAACAAATTAATATGCCTACCAATTTTACAGAATTGGGAGTAGGAATTCAAGATGATGATATGCTTGATTTACTTAGCAATAGAACTACAAAAAATGGCAGTTTAACTTTTAAACATTTTAGAGCTTTAAATAAAGATGATGTGTTTAATATATTTAAAAGCTGCAATGTTTGATATTCATTAACAATTTTTAACTTTTTTATTATTTGTGGTGGCGTTGCCCCATGCGAAGCGTGCCCTTAGGGTACACGCCCCCAGTTCTTTTTGTGACCAAAAGAACCAAAAAGACTGCAATTATTTAGCTTAAAATGTTGGTATCATCTTATTATGTATTCCTAAGATATTAGCTATAATATTTGTACTTTTTGTTACGGGAAAAAGTAGAATAAAAAAATTATATGATAAAATATAGTTGTTTTTTATTTTCTTAAAATATATTTATCAATATTCCTTAAATGCTCTTCATAAGTTACAGAGAAAGCATGTTTGCCTGTGCCGTCTGCTACAAAAAATATGTAATCTGTTTTAGCAGGGTTTAATGATGCCTCTATAGCTTTAGCACTGCTTGAGCATATTGGTCCTGGAGGAAGGCCTGTATTTTTATAGGTGTTGTAAGGGTGAACCATACGCAAGTCATCATATTTTAGATTTGGTTTTTCTATATAATCGCCTTTTACCAAAGTCATAGCATAAATTGTTGTAGGGTCTGCCTCTAGTCTTTTATCAATATTTAATCTATTATAGTATACAGAAGCTATTAATTTAGGGTCATCATTAGGGCCCATTTCTTTTTCTACAATAGAAGCCATAGTTAATACTTCATGTACAGTTCTTCCTATTTTTTTGGCTCTATCTTCCAAATCTGGAAACTGTTTGAAAAGTGAATCTATCATATGAGTAACTAATACTTCTGCAGGATTACCCTTTACTATATAATATGTAGAAGGGAATATATATCCTTCCACACTATCAGAAGGAATACTATATTTTTCTAATATTTTTTTATCATGGCATACTTTTAAAAATTCTTCTTTTGTAGTAAAGCCTTGAGTTTCTAAATAGTTAGCTATTTCGTATATATTTTTTCCTTCTGCAATAGTGAGCCTTACCATAGCTTGTTTTCCGCTATTTAAATGCTTCATTATATCTATCATGCTCATATTTTTATTAAGCTCATAATAACCGCTTAAAAGTTTTCTGTCATATTTTAAATGTTTAGCTAATACAACGAATAGTCTTGAATTTCTTATAAGTCCTTGCTCTTGCAGTTTTTTTGATATATTGTAAGCACCTTCACCTTGTTTAATTTCAAAATATACTTTTTGAGAATCTTTTGCTACTGGTGAAGTTGTATATATTATTAAACTAACTATTGATATAGCAAATATTATAGCTATAGAAACTATTATAATTAAAGCTCTTTTCATAATTTTGCATAAACCTTTATATAATTAATTATTGATTAATAATTATAAACAAATAAGCAAAAATTGTCAAAATAATATTTTTGTTTTAGAAGATAGATTATTTAAATTATAATTGTTATAAATTTATCTATTCTATATAAAAAATATTTAATTAGTATAAATATTATTGACAAATAAAAAGCTATAATATAAAATTGGTAAACCATATAATCTTGGTGTATTTATGAACACAACACAACACAACACAACACAACACAACACAACACAACACAACACAACACAACACAACACAACACAAAATAAAATAATTTATTATTTCAATTTTTTAAACAAAATTACTTTTTACCCTTTAATTTTAAAAATCTATTTTACAACTTTATCTTTGTATTATATAAAAAAACACTATCTTTTAATATTCTGTATAAATAATCATTAATATAAATATTTTAGGACTTTAGGTATGAAAAAAATACTATTTACTATTTTACTTATTATAAGTTTATTTGCTTTATCTTGTAAAAATAATTCATCATCTTCTATTGGCAAAATTGGAGAAATTGTGGTTAATCCTTATGGAGTAACACCATTATCAGCAGTTTATACAACAGAAACAGTTAATGCTGCCCCTATAACAGTAACAGTTAAAGGACTTTATGGGGAGCCTGATATAATACATACTTATCCAGCAGGTTATGGCACGGAGTTTGAAATACATGGCATGTTTCCAGAATCTGAAAATATTATTGAAGTTAATGATGGCGGAAGGATTATAACTAAGAATGTCAGTATTGGAACTATATCGTATAATAATATTAATATACAAAAGAAATATGATGTAGAGATTAACAATCTACCAGAGGAAAAATATCCTAATAACCCTGAATTATATTTTATTTATCTTTCTCAACCAAGATTTAATATTGCAATATCTCGTAATGGAATAATAAGATATGTTGAAAATGGATCTTATACTTATAAGATATTAAAAAAAGGTAATGGTTTTATAAAAGCTAGTATAGATAATGATATATATGATTTTTTAGGTAAAAAAATTATAAATTTACAAAATAAGTCTCATCATGATATAATTATAAAAAATAATAATTATGTTTATTTTTCTACTTCCACTTTTGGATCTGAAGATAGATTAATAGAAATTGATAATTCAGGTAATATAATTAAAGAACTTAGTTTTGCTAAATTAATAGAAAATTCATTAGATTTACAAAAATATCCAGAAGACGAAGTAATATTTAAACAAATAGTATTTGGTGAGGATGTAAATAATATATATATAAATAATAATGGACAAAACCAAAGTATAGATTGGTGTCATGCTAATTCTTTGGTTTATGATTCAGAAACTGATATTTTATATGTATCATCAAGGCATAGAGGAGTATTGTCTATAGATTATAGTGAATGGAAATTAATATGGTGGATGGCCGATGAAACATTAGCAACTAAAATATTAGTTGGTTATGGAGGTATACCGTACAATATTCATTTTAAGGATTTAAAATCATTAGAGGCATATAGAGTTAAAGGTGATGCTATAAATGATGGTCCTAAGAATCAACATGCTCTATTTTTACATAAAAATGGTAATTTAGGAATGTTTGATAATCAGGGAGATGAGGATAGTAATCCCAATGGTTCAAGATATGTAGAATATAAAATAATAGGCACTTATGGAAATTATCAAGCCAAAAAAGTTTATGAATATAGATATCCTTCTTTATATTCAAGAATAACTTCAGATGTAGATTTTACAGGTGAAAATTATCAAAATATGATTATAACTTATGGTCTATCTAAAACAGTTATAGAAATACATAAAGATACAAAAAATATTTTGTTTAAATTTATAGTAAATATAACAGATCCAACCTATTTGTATAGAGCAGATAAAATGCCGTTATATTATGATGAGGGAAGAGTTTATTCAGAGGATTGTAATTTGAAGAATCCTAATTAATTTTAATTTTATAAAATAAATGAAGGCTTGATTACAATATCGTGATTGAGCCTTTTTTATCATTCTATATGTAATAATTACATGAAATCATTGACAATTTATAGGTTTTATGATATATTGCATAACTGTATAATTTCTAACAAAATTCAAAAAATAGGGTAAGTATATGAAATACGAAATTTTAGCTCAAAATGCCCGCTTTTTTACAATATCAGCGGCAATTCTAACATTAGCTTTTGCATTCTATTTCTATAAATGGATGCGTAAACAAGATGAAGGTACAGAAAAAATGAAAGAAATAGCTTCGCATGTTCGCTCTGGTGCTATAGCTTATCTTAAACAACAATATAGAGTTATAGCTTTCTTCTTTGCTGGAGCTTTCATAATTTTTGCTATTCTTTCTTATGCTTTAAAAGTACAAAATCCATTCATTCCTATAGGTTTCTTAACAGGAGGTTTCTTCTCAACACTTTCTGGTTTCTTAGGTATGAAAACTGCTACTTATGCATCAGCAAGAACTGCTAATGCTGCTAGCAAATCACTAAACCAAGGTTTAACTATAGCTTTCCGTTCTGGTGCTGTTATGGGGCTTACTGTTGTTGGTTTAGCTTTATTTGATATATCTATGTGGTTTATAATACTTAATGCTTGGCTTGATAATAGTTGGTTTAATACTGACTTCTTGGCTTTAGGTAATATTGCTCGTGATTCTTCAGAGTTTATTTCTGCTAAGATGCACTTTGTTACTACTACAATGCTTAGCTTTGGTGTAGGTGCTTCTTTCCAAGCTTTATTTGCTCGTGTCGGCGGCGGTATATTTACTAAAGCTGCTGACGTTGGTGCTGACTTGGTAGGTAAAGTTGAAGCTGGAATACCTGAAGATGACCCAAGAAACCCTGCTGTTATAGCTGACAACGTTGGTGATAACGTGGGTGACGTTGCTGGTATGGGTGCTGACCTTTATGAATCTTATGCAGGTTCTATACTTGCTGCTATGAGTTTAGGTTCTGCTGCTTTTGGTTATATTAATCCTGATATTAGCCCTATATATGCTGTATCTCTTCCTATGATACTTGCGGCAATTGGTACTCTTTCTTCTATAATAGGTGTATTCTTCGTTAAAACTAAAGAAGGTGCTACTATGGGAGAATTGTTAAAATCTTTAAGAGTTGGTGTTTATGTGAGCAGTGCTATAATAATAGTAGTTGCTTTTATATTAGTAAAAATGCTTCTTCCAAACAATTTAGGTTTATTTGTTTCTATAATTGTAGGACTTATAGCTGGTAACGTTGTTGGTTTCTTTACAGAATATTACACTGCTGCTGAATACAGACCTACTCAATGGGTTGCTGAACAATCTAAAACTGGTCCTGCTACTGTTATAATCGGAGGACTTGCTGTTGGTATGCAATCTACTTTAATACCTGTTGTTACAGTAGTTGTTTCTATTATATTAGCATTTGGTTTTGCTGGAGGTTTCGGTTCTGGTGCTTCTGCATTCTCTCAAGGTTTATATGGTATTGCTTTAGCTTCTGTTGGTATGTTATCTACTTTAGGTATTACATTAGCTACAGATGCTTATGGTCCTATAGCTGACAATGCCGGCGGTAATGCTGAAATGTCTGGTCTTCCTGAGAGTGTTAGAGAGAGAACTGATGCTTTAGACTCTTTAGGTAATACTACTGCTGCTACTGGTAAAGGTTTTGCTATATGTTCTGCTGCTTTAACTGCTATGGCTTTGATTGCTGCTTATATAGAAGAGATTAAAGTTTCTTTGGGCAGAATGATTAATACAGGTAATTTAACTTCTATTAATATCGGTACTATAGAGTATACTGCTAATACACCTGCAGAATTATACCAAAAAATAGTTTACAGCTTACACATGAATGAGTTTATGAATGCTTTCAATATTCACTTGATGAACCCTAAAGTATTAGTTGGTATATTTATCGGTGCTATGTTAGTATTCTTCTTCTGTGCTTTAACTATGAAAGCTGTTGGTCGTGCTGCTGCTGGAGTTGTTGAGGAAGTTAGAAGACAATTTAGAGAGATTAAAGGTCTATTAGCTGGAGAGGCTGGAGTAAAAGCTGATTATGAGAAAGCTGTTCAAATCTGTACTAAATCTGCTCAAAAAGAGATGATTGTTCCTTCTGTACTTGCTATAGTTGTACCTGTTGTTGTTGGTTTTATATTTGGCGTACCTGCTGTTATAGGTATGTTAGTTGGCGGTTTAACTTCTGGTTTTGCTATGGCTGTTATGATGTCTAATGCAGGCGGTGCTTGGGACAATGCTAAAAAATACATTGAAGCTGGTAATTTAGGCGGTAAAAAGATACTTGATGAAAATGGTAATAAAATCACTAACCCTAATCATGCTGCTGCTGTTATAGGGGATACTGTTGGTGACCCATTCAAAGATACTTCTGGACCAAGCTTAAACATTCTTATTAAACTTATGAGCTTAATAAGTGTTGTATTTGCTGGTGCTGTTGTTGCTTTCTCACCAAAAATTCAAGCTTTACTTGGAATAGCTGACCAAATTATTAAGTAATAAATTTTATTAAAAATATAAGCTGTCTGACTTTTATTAGTTAGGCAGCTTTTTTATTTACTATAATTCTTTTTATTATACAATAATTGTTAAATAATGGTAATTTTTATTTATTTATAATACTAATCATACTTAATATTATTAATTTTAGGTATTTACGATATCATTTTTGTTTTGTTATTTTTAATATAAAGTTTCTTGGATTTATTATGAAGTTTGTAAAATATTTTTTATTTGTAACAATTTTAATTATAACTATTACATACAGTGCATTTGCAAGTTTAGAGATAAATTTTCAAGGACATTATGGAATTGCTTTTCCATTTAATTCTATAAAAGTAAATGATAATTATAAAAACACTATTTATGACAGCGTTGATGGTACTTTAGGTTTTGAAGGAACTTTGTTTTTCCAAATAGGAAATTACTTTAAATTATTTGAAGATGATTATACAAGCATTATTAAAGGTGTGAGTTTATTTGGAGATATTGGTTTTAGTATTAATGCTTTGATGTCTGATTATAAAGAGAATAATAATAAATATACAGAGGTACTTGGATTTTATTCTATGCTGGTTGGGGCAACTGTTAAATTAAATTTCAGTAAAATGTCTATAGGATTAGGTACAGGAATAATAGCTCCTTTATATGCTATGGTCGCTTCAAGTAAATATGGCGGGGTTATGTCAGCACCTGATGATTTAGATAATTGGAATGTTAATGATATGAGAAATCTATTTAAAGCTCCAATAATGCCTTATGTAAAACTCACTATTGAAGGATTTTTGTATTTAGTTCCTAATTTTGCTGTTACTCTTGGAGGCTATATGATGTATAATTTTGGTATGCAGTACAAAACAGATGTTGTTAATAATAATTTAGGCGGTAATATATATAATCAATATAATTTCTCTGATTTTTCTATTGGTTTAATTTTAGGTATATCTTTTGGAAGAAGCGACGGATATAATTAAAAAGCTAGGTCATTAGAAGAAAGCATTAAGTTTTTTAAAATTACAAAATAGTAAATTATAGTAAGAATTAAGGCTGCTTAACTTTAATAAAAGTTGGGCGGCTTTTTTATGTGTAAAATTCCAATATTTATAATAATAAAATAAATGTAGTGTATTATATTTATATAATATAAAAATAAAAAATACATATTATATTCTTGACATTAAAGAAATTTTAATATAAACTCGCAAACTACAACAACAATATAAGGATACATTATGAAAAATAGACATTCCATTAGGGTGAAGATGCCTATAGTGATTAGTTTGCTCAGTACATTTTTTTTAGTTTTAATAGTTGTTATATTATCGTTGAGGTCTAACAAAACAATAAAAGAATCTACGTTATCTGGATTTAATAGCACAGTTACTGGTTATAAAGAGATGTTGGATACTTGGTTAGATGACCAGAGAAATTTGATAAGAACTTATGCAGTATCTCCTGTTGTAATATCATATCTTTTAAATAGAGATGCTGTTGATATTAGACCTGTGCTTGCTGAGTTTGAGGCAATTAATGATTTGGTTTTAGATATAGGTTTAACTGATACAAATGGTATAATATTGGATAATGTGAATGGGGTAAAAATAGGGGAAAATATTATTACCATTAGAACTAATATTTTAAATATATTAAAAGCTAACAATAACAAAGCTTCTTTTGATGATCAATTACAAAAATCTGTTGCTGATAATAAATGGTCTTTAGCTGCTCTTTCTGGTGTATTTTATAATGGGGAGCATATAGGAAATGTATATATTATTATGGATTGGGAAGATTTATCTGTGAGGCTTCAGAATTTAAAACTTCCTGAAAGAACAAGGATATTTGCCGTAGATGATGATAGAAATATAGTTTTAGACACTAGAAATGAGCTTAATACCAAAGCTAATGAGGCTTATGAACAAATTATTAATTCTAATCAATTATCTGGGTATATGACTTATATATCTTCTGTAAGTCATGATTCAAGAACGGCTGTTTATACAAGGATAGATAATGTGCCTTGGTATTTAATTATGGCAATGGATGATAAAATTATTTATCAGGCTAATAATGATTCTATAAAGATATCAATAGTTATTTGTATATTATCTATCATTTTTATAAATATTTTTACTTTTTTATATATTAAGAGAGTTACAAACCCATTAAAAGATTTAATGATTCATGCTACGAATATATCTAATGGAAATATAAAAGAAAATATTAGAGTAAATTATAGAAAAGATGAGTTTGGAGAATTAGAAAGAGTTTTTGATTTGATGAGCAGACGATTATCTGAAGTAGTGTCTAATGTAAACAAAGCTTCTGATGAGATAATAGAGGCGGCAGAAAATATGATGGAAAGCAGCAATGAATTGTCTGAAAGAACAGATTCACAGTCATCAAGTTTAGAAGAAACGGCAGCTAGTATAGAGGAAATGGTTTCTAGTATTAAGATATCAGCAGAAAAATCTGTAGCGGGTAAGAATATGATGTCTGAGTCTATTATATTTATTGAAAATGCTGCCAATATAATATCAAAAACAGCTTCTAATGTTGAAGAGGTTTATCATTCCAGTGAAAAAATTAAGGATATTACTAAGATAATTGAGGATATTGCTTTTCAAACTAATATACTTGCTCTTAATGCTTCTGTTGAGGCGGCACGTGCAGGAGATCAGGGTAAGGGTTTTGCCGTTGTTGCTTCTGAAGTAAGAAACCTTGCTCAAACTACTCAGGCTTCTGTAAAAGATATTACTGATTTAGTAGATAATACCACACAAAAAGTTGCTGTGGCTACAGAAACAGCTAAAGAATCCCAAAAGATATTTATTGATTTACAGAAAAAAGTATCTGAAACTTCTGAGCTTATGGAAACTATTACATCTAATGCTTTAGAACAGGAATCTGGTACTAATCAAATAAGTATAGAGGTAAATAATATGGAAAGCGCTACTGCGCAAAATGCAGCATTGGCTGAAAATTCAAATGAAATATCAAAGAGTTTAGTTGAAAAGGCTAGATCATTAGAAGAAAGCATTAAGTTTTTTAATATTATAAAATAGTAAATTACATAATAATTAAAGCTGCTTAACTTTAATATGATGTTGAGCGGCTTTTTTTATTAATTTTGAAATTTGTTTTAAAACAGTAAATATTTGTATTGTTTTAATTTTATTATTTGTATAAGTTTTATTCAACTTTTTCCCGTAGCTAAGCATATAAAGATACTTCCTTTAGTTGTCTTGAAGGACTCTGTCAAGGTTTTACCCTTCGTGTACGCTTCGCAGTAGGCTATCCTCCAAAATATAAAAACAGAAATTGATAAATTTAAAATTTTTTAGTGTTTATAAAATAAATAAAATTAATGAACTTTCTCTTTTACAATACCGTTTCTATAAGCATTGAGTAATTCTTCTAAATCGTTTATTCGTTTATTTAATTCAATGCCTATATCAGTTTCGCCAACTGTAATTCTGTTTACAAATCTATCTACTATAGTGGTTTTTGGAGATATTCTAAAACCAGACTCTACTACTTCAGCAAAAGGTCTATGCTCTGCTATAATCATATCATTAGAGTTCGATATTAAAGTGTATCCTCCTATGCCTGTGCTTTTATGATAAGCCTTAGAAAGACCTCCGTCTATAACCAAAAGTATGCCTCCGCCTTTTATTGGGCTTTCTCCTTTATGAGTCTTTACTGGTACATGTCCATTAACTATATGAGATTTATGTGTATCCAAATCAAACTCTTTTAATATACTCTCGCAATAATCTTTTTTATCTATATGATAATAATATGAATTATAACTTTCTTTATGAGTTTCTTTATCTTCTATAAAATATCTTTCAAAAGTTGTCATTTTATTTTTGCCGAATAATGGAGATTTTGGCCCGCACCATAAATACCAGCAATAATCCAAAGCATTAAGCTGTTCTTCGCTTCCAACTTCGCAGTAAAATGCCTTACGCACCTTATCTTCAACTTGCTGTAAATATCTTTTCCCAGATAAATATTGACCGTCTATATATACATCATCAAAACTGCCGTCTTCTTTTGTGGGTATGCATCCATGATAAAGAAGATTTCCATTAAATATTTTATATATTCCGCCTTTAGCATAAATATAATTAGTATGCTTTTGAAGCGTTGGGCTATTAATAAAAGAAAAAGCTAAACTCTGTATTAAAGTGTTTTCTCCTTCTGTAAGCTCAAATGGTTTTTTAGGATTTATTGTTGGGAAGTTTTTATCTTTAAGCTTATAGATTTTACCGTCAATATTAATAGTGCCTTTTTTATAATCAATCTTATCTAAAAGTATTCGTTCGTCCATAGCATAATTTGGGTGTCTTTTTATAAGCTGACATTCTAACTTAAATTGTATTATTGAAATTGCCTTATGCATCTTTGAAGCTAAATCTTTATCAACTTCATCATATATATTTTTATCTAAAGTATTAGGCTTAAACACTTCGCAAGGGTCATCTTTGTAAACCTCATTAGCAAATGATGATAAAGCCCTTAAATTAATTCCATAACTATATTCAAGTAAATCAAAATTATTATACCTCACGGCTAAACGAACAGCATTAGCAACACAAATTAAACTCCCCTTAGCAGCTCCAAGCCAATGTATATCATGATTTCCCCAAGCCATATCAACTTCATTAAAGTTCATTATACTCTCTATTACTTTATCTGGGTGAGGTCCTCTGTCATAAATGTCGCCTACAATATGAAGCCTGTCTATACTGCATTTTCTTATTAAAGCACATAATGCTATAATAAACTTTTCTGATGCAGATACATCTATTATAGAGTCTATTATAGAAAAATAATAATTTTCTTTATTATCTTCAACAGATGTTTGTAAAAGCTCATCAAGTATATAAGCAAAGTTTTGAGGCATCTTCTTTCTAATCTTTGACCTTGTATATTTGCTTGTAACAAGTTTGCATATTCTAATGAGCCTATATATAGTTATTCTGCACCAATCATTAAAGTCTTCCATTGCAGATTTTTTATTAATCATATTCTTTGTATCTACTATAAGTATTTGAAGTTCTATTCTCTCATTTTCTGTTAAAGTATTTCTGAATAATGTTTCTATTTTTTCTTTTATCACTCCAGATGAAGTGCCTATTAAATATTCAAAACCTTCAAATTCCCCATGTATGTCGCTTAAAAAATATTCTGTACCCTTTGGTAGTTTGCATATTGCTTTTAAGTTAATAATTTCAACAGAAGCATCGTCTATAGTTGGGTATTTTTGAGATAATAATTCTAAATAATCCTTATCTTTCATAATAAAAAATCTCCAAAATATTATTTAAAACACAAAAATATATATGAAAATATGTTTTTATTGTAGAATAACTCCGATATAGTATAAGTATATACAAAAAATAATATTAATCTATTATAATAAAAATATAATAGTAAATTTGATTAATTTTTTATATAATAGGGATATAAGTTAAATATAGTAAAGAGTAATTTTTATGACAGAAACTAAAAATATTAAAATATTCCATTCTATAAGGGGCGTTTCTCAAAATTTTGGAGAGATTCCGCAAATTGATTTGGAAATAGATTTGGATAAAGAATATAATATATATAAAAATAATGATAATGTTATAAAAAAACTAAAAAATATTATAATATCAAAATTAGAAGAGTCAAATATTACAAAACAAGATAAAATAATACTTTATGCAATAGCACCAAATAGCATACTAGTGTCTATAGCATATATATTAGAAAAATATAAATATAATTTTGATTTTTTACCAAAACCTAAAGATTCTCTTATATGGGGTTATAGAGATATTGATATTAGTGATCCTGAATTAACTAATTTTATAGATAGTAAATCAACCCAATTAAGAATATCGAATATAAATCAGCCAATAGGCATAATATTATCCGGCAGATCTAATATAGATAATATAGAAGAAGTTTATAAAGATAATGAAAACCTAATTATAAATAAGGGTTTCGATTATTCATACACAAATATTATTACAATCACCCATGAAATAAGATTACAAGAAAACTCTGATAAAAGTTTAGTAAATAAAAAATGCTATGACATATTTGTAAGTGAAATAAACTCTATTTTTAATGATATAGTTTCATACGAAAATATTAAAGAAGTTCATATATTAAGTTCTATACCTGCGAATGGGCTTTTATATTTAGGGAAAAAAATGGCTAGTTATAAAAATAATCATCTAACATTTTATATTTATAATTATAGCAGCCATAATAATAGATATGAATTAGGGGCAATATTAAATAGTAATTTGATTGATGAATATTAATTATATTTTTACTACAAGGTCATTTATTATTTTTATAATTAATAAAAGCTATATTAGCCATAATTATTATTTTAGAGCAAATAAAGAAAAATTAAAGTTAGACAAAGAGCAGTATAATAATATTAGAATATCTAATTTCAACAGTTTTCTTATTTTCGCAATTTTTACAATTTATAAAAAATTACAAAAATTGTAATATAAACTAATCAATACTATTAGCTATAACTCTAATATTTTCTCCATAACTCCATTTAGTATTACTGCAGTCATAATTAGTGAAAGATAAATCAGGCGCAATAAAAGTTTTTATTCCAAATAATGCAAATGGTATAATATTTTTTAAATTAGGCATGCATCCTTTTAGTATAAATGATTTTAAATAAATATTATCTTTATTCACATTATAATTACTATATTTTATATCTATTATATTAAATTTAGTATTTTTTAATAAAATACTTAAGTTACTTGGGCTAAAATTAACGGTATGCTCAGTAGTCAAATAATCAATTAATACATCTTTGCTAACTTCGTCAATCATTGGAGAATTAGGAACTTCTATATAAAGAACCCCATTAGAATTAAGCATAGATTTAATTTTTAATAATATATCCTTAGGTTTTATAAAATGTTCTAAAATATGAGAGAGTATTATAACATCGTATTTTTCATTATCTGTTAAAAAATTTGATTTCAATTTTATATCATATTTATTTTGAGCATATTCTCTGGCATAATCATTAAGCTCATATCCATAAACACTAAACCCATTATCTTTAAATATTTTTAATAAAAGACCATCAAAAGCACCTATTTCACATATTTTTATATTATGTTTATTTTTTATATCTTTAAATAAAGAATTAATAAATTTAAATTGTGATAAACTTCTTGAATAACGTATTTTAAACTTAGCATACTCAAATATTTTATTTTTTATTTTGTTTTTTCCATTATGGTATAACCAATATTTATGGTATTCATTTTTATATAAATTATTCATTTCATCTTCAGTAGGATATTCTATATAATATAATTTGCAATTATTACATTGATAAACTTTTTTATCATTCTGCCATATATTTTTTATAATACCTATTTCAGTATAATTATTACTACCGCAAATACCGCATACCATATAAATATGCTCCATTATTCAAAAGAAAGCTCAATGCCGCATTTAGGACACTTAGTCATATCTTCAGTAATGCTAGAGCCGCAGTTAGGACATTCATAAACTTCTATTTCCTCAACAACCTCTTCAGCTATTCCTTCATAATTTTCATCAGTCTCTTCTACAACACTTACAACTTCTTTAAGCACATTTATTATATTATTAACAGTTTCTTCATCGAGATTAGTTTTTTCTATAATATCTTTAGCATTCATTCCATAAAGCTCTTCTATAGAATTAATACCTCCATCAATAAGAGTTTTTATAACATCTTTATCTATATCAGTTAATGAATATAAGTTGCTTACCACCGCCTCTTGAGTATCTTCAGTATTAGTTATAACCTCTTCATTTTCTGCATTTTCTTCAACATTTTCAGCAAATATTTGATTCAAAGGAACTATATCTTTTAATAGTTCAGGATTTTCTTTAATATCAGTTTCTGTTTTAAGGTCAAAAGTATAACCAGTAAGCTGAGAAGCCAATCTTACATTATATCCGCTTCTTCCCAAAGCAAGAGATAATTGATCATCAGGTATAATAATCATAGCTTCTTTTTTGTCAGGGTCTGTAATAATTATTCTGGTAGGTTTAGCAGGAGCAATGGCCTCTGAAATATACTCTCTAATGTCTTTAGACCATTTTACAACATCAATCTTCTCGCCTTCAATTTCTTTTATAATAGCTTGTATCCTCATACCCTTCTGTCCAATACAAGCTCCTATTGGATCAACTTCAGGCTTATTTGATACTACTGCTATTTTTATTTTTAATCCAGGCTGTCTTACAACATTCTTTATCTCTATAGTGCCGTCAGCAATCTCTGGAATCTCTAATTCGAATAATTTTTTAATAAAATCAGCTTTAGTTCTTGTTAAATATATGGTAGGGTGTCCTGACCTGTCATTTTCTACCTTGTATATGTATGCTCTTATTCTGTCACCTGCAGCATAATGCTCTCTTGGAGATAAGTCTTTTTTTAGTAAAACACCCTCAGTCTTACCTAAATTCACATATATATTGCCTCTGTTTTCTCTTTGGAAATACCCATTTACTAATTGATTTTCTCTTCTTTTGAATTCATTATATATAATATTTTTTTCAAGCTCAGAAATCTTTTGAAAGAAAGTAGTTTTCGCAGCAGTACTCTCTATTCTTCCAAAATCGCCAACATGATCAACTAATATTAAAACCTCATCGCCTAAATTAATATCACTATCAAGTTTTTTAGCCTCTTCTAAAGATATCTCTTTTCTGTCGTCTTTTACCTCTTCAACAACATTAACTCCTCTATATACTGTAGGGTTATTATTATTATCAAAATTAATATGGAAGTTTACATTATCTCCATATTTCTTTTTTAAAGCCAAAATCATAACAGATTCTACAACCTCTTTAAGCAAATCAATACTTATATCTTTTTCCTCAGATAGCATTTGTAAATAAGTACCAACATTTTCAAACATAGTTTTAATTCTCCATTTTTGTTTTTTACTAGCAATTTAATCTAGTTTTTATAATATTAGATTTTAATATCTTTATATCAATGTTATCATCATTTGTTATAATAATATAATCATCTTTAGCTTCTTTTAATATAGCCGTAGTAGTAATATAATTGTCATCATCTATCTTGTATTTAATCTTTATAGGCATATCCTCAAAAAGCTCATAATTATCATCAAATTTCCATCTAAACCCAGCAGAAGATACAGTAATAGTATAATCACCCTCATCATAACCATTATTTTTTATCACTTCTTGAATTACTCTTGTAGCTTCAATACAATGATTATGTGAAACACTCTCTTTTTTCTTAAATATAACAGCATAAACTTTTTTATTATCCTTAACAGCAAGTACTTTTAAATCCAATAAATAAATATTATGCTTTTCTATTAGCTTTTTAGCATTCTCAAAAAGCAACTCTTGGTCTATTACTTTAACTTCATCTTTTTTAACAGGTTTAACTTTTTTCTTTTTAGCATCTCTGCCGTATTCTTTTTGCCTTTGAGGTCTTCTGTTGTTTTTTTCGCTCATAATACCATACTACTATTATTAATTGTTAACAAAAAAAGAGGGTCAGTTTTTCCCTTTTGGGAGATAAACCAACACTCTTTTATTAAAGTCCTATTGATTATAAAATTAATTCTATATCAATAAATATTTTTGTCAAGCAATTTTTAAAAATTAAAGATGAGATAAATACTCAGTAACTCTTACAGCTGCCACTGCACCCTCACCAACAGCATTAGCAACTTGTCTTACAGGCTTAAATACAGAATCTCCGCAAGCAAAAACTCCATCTATATTAGTAGCCATAGTAGACATATCAACTATAATGTGTCCGCTTTCTTTCATAGCAATACCAGTATCTTTTAATATACTTGTAGCAGGCTCTTGACCAACAAACACAAACACCCCATCTACAGCTTGTTCATGTATAGAATTATCTAATACATTTTTGATTTTTATATTAGTAACCTTTCCGTCTCCGCAAATCTCATCTATCACACTGTCTAATACATATTCTACTTTGCCAGTATTAGTTAAATGTTCTATATTGATAGCATCAGCTCTAAACTCTTTTCTTCTATGAACCAAATATATTTTATTAACAAATCTAGTAAGGAAATAAGCCTCATCAAAAGCACTGTTTCCGCCTCCAACTACAGCAACAGTTTTGTTTCTGTAAAAAGCACCATCACAAGTAGCACAGTATGAAACACCTTTTCCAGCAAAATCTGCTTCGCCTTTAGTGCCTAATTTCTTAGAAAATCCGCCCATAGCAAGTATTATTGTTTTAGTTTGATAAGTTTTTCCATCTGCAGTATGTATTGTTTTTACTTTATCTTTAATATTTTCTATCTTTGTTACCTCATCATAAACTATAGGGTTTTTAGAAAATTTTTCAGCATGCCTTTGCATTCTATCAACAAGTTCAAAAGAAGTCATCTCCTCTGGAAAACCTAAATAATTTTCAACAGTATCAGTACTCATCATCTGTCCGCCAATACCTTTCTTCTCTATAAGTAAAGAATTAGTTAAAGCTCTTCCCAAATAAAGCAAAGCTGAAAGACCGGCAGGACCTCCGCCTATAACAATAGAATCATATATATTATTTGACATAATAGAACTCCTTTTTTATTAGTAATAATTATTATATCGTATTTTTTAAATTAGTCAAACATTTTGTTATAGTATTATAACTTTTTGAAATGCTTATTAATATAGGCTATTATCTCGCTTGTGTTTGCTATTTCCCGAGATGAATTTCCAACTCTAATAAAGAATTTTTCCTCTTTAAGGCCCTGTTTATTAGTAATTTTACTGTATACAGGCTCTCTGCTCTTACTTATATAAACAATACATATATCTTTTCCTTCTTCTTCAACAAAATCTATCCTAATATTTTCAGCAGAAAAAGCATTGCCATAGTATGTTTCAACCAAAGTTCTAAGATGAAGCTCAAAGAAATCTTTATTAGGCTGTTTTAAAGTAGAATAATCATGGTCAAGCCCTATAATTTCTCCGTCATTAGTAATTCCTATAAATAGCCTTCCGCCTTCAGTATTAGCAAATGCCGCAATAGACTTCATTATCACTTCTTCTAAAGACTTATTTATTTTTTCTGTATTGCTGTCGTATCTTAAAGTAGACTTAAACTCTATATTTGTACTTTCACCTTCTTTAATAATATTTTTAATATTCATATGATTGTTTCTCAAATCTTCTATTATCTTTACATAATGAGCAGAGAACATTACTATCAGACCTATTGTAAGAACTACAAATATAACAAAGAAAAGTATTATAGGTATTTGTATTTTGTTTATCAAAGACTTCTCTGGTATTATAATGCCTATTTCAACTTTATTTTCTGATACACTAAAATTACCCTTATATCCCCAATAATGCTTATTATTATAAATTACTTTAGCTATATCTTCGCTTTCATTCTTTTGAAACTCATAATTAAGCATATTTGCTATTTCAACAAAATCCATAGGGTTTTCATTGGTATTAGATAAAGATACTGGGAAAATTATTCTGCTGTTTCCAGTAACCAAATAAGCATATATATTATTCATATTTTTTATATCTAAATTATCAAACTTTACATTAAACTGAGAAATATATTCGAAAGCAACATTCTCACTTGCAATATAAATTAAATGTATATAAGGCTTACCATCTTTAACATAAAATGAGTCTATACTAAGCTGCTCCATTGGTATTGCGGAGTATTTTTGCATATTATTCGTGGCAATAGTACCTTGAACCTTATAACCATTACCTGATTTGGTAATGGACATATAACTGTCTCCAAATTGCATAGCTGCTTTTTCTATAAAAGTATGCTTTGGAAAGAAATTAGTTATTAAAACCTTATAAACGTCAGGAGCCTGATTGATTATATCAAATATAGGCGTCATCTGCATAGAAAAATAGTAGGTTGGATAATATATTTTAGAATATTCCTCTACTACGCTGTTTTTTACATCTTGAAAAAGTGATTTAAAAAGAAACTTTACAGGCACAGGACTACGCATTTGAAAATATACAAAGCCTGCTACAGATAAAAACAGAAATACTAATAGCACATCTTTAAGTATCTTATTACGTAATTCAGATTTCGAGATAAATCTTCCAGATATTATTTTCATGCCATATCCATAGTACCTATTTTTTTCTTAATCATCATACTATAATAACATAATATAATTATAATATCAACCTGTAAAGAAAAAATAAAAATAATAATATTTTCATAAATTGCAAAAAAATATTTTTTATTTTATCATATATTAATTATTTTTAAGAGGTTAATAAAGTATGGATTATAATGAAAAACTATACAATGTATTTTCAAACAAAGAACATAGATTAGAATCTTGGATGGCAGCAGTATTTTCTAAAGAATATGACCACAATGTAACTATAGATGAGCTTAAAGAAATTTTGGCAGAAGAAAACAGCTTTATAGTTACAGAATTTAAAGAAGTAGAAAAAGAGAATTATATAAGAGAAAACTCGAAATGGGAAGTAATATTAAAAGCAGAATATATAGAAGAATATGATGACGAGTGTGAAGAGTGTGATGATGAATGCGATAGCGATTGCTCTTGCGAAGTACATGAATGCTCACATAATCATGAAGAAGACCATCAATGCTCATGCGTACATCACCATGAGGAAGACCATCAATGTTCTTGTTCTCATAAACACAGTGAAGACCATCAATGCTCTTGCGGCAGTCATAATGATGATAACATAAAACAAAATGATGAACTAACCTTCTACATTGCATTAATAGATGCAAAAACTATAACAGAAAATGTACCTGAAATATTCTCAGTTAATACAATAAAAGAAGAAAATTATAAAGAAGCATTAGAAGTAAATTATGCCATACATATATCAACAGTATTTCAAAATTATCCGCTTACTGATTATCAAAGACAATTACAATTATTAAACAGCATAGTAGCAGATGCTTCATTATTTTTAGATATGTCTTGTTCTACTGCACGTTCTGGAGATTGGCTTGCATACACTGCAACATTCCAGCTTTTACCTTCACTAGACTATCTTTACACTATTCATGCTATATATGATGATGATAAAGACCCAAGCAAAGTAGAATATTGGTTTCATACGCATGGATTATACAGAGCTGGTGTGATAGAATTAGAAATAGTTGGAGTAGAGGATTCTAATGCCTACTATGGAGAATTATTAAACACCGTAGCAAAACTATTTATAGAGAGAGGAGTCCCTGAAAAAGGATTTAAATTTACTCCTGCTTATGGCGTTAGTGTTTGCTGGCTTCCTTGGCAAGAGGCTTTAGAAAAACTTAATATTGATAAAGATTTTTCTGGAAGCTATAAAGACAGAAATGATAATATACATAACACTCCTTCCGGCGTATTAGTGGCAGTAGATGAAAAAGGAAATTATCATACTATGGACTACTATAAAGATAAACTTACAGATAATCCTATTTTTATGCTTAGCAATTTTGAAACTGCTATAATGAGAGAAGCTGCTTTTGATAAGATTGAATACTTTATAGAGTTATTAACAAAGAAAAAGAAAGATGAGGATACTTCGTTTTTAGTAAAATTAGGTTATACAAAAGAAGATGAAGACCCTAATGATTTGGAGCATTTATGGTTTGAGGTTCATGATTTTACTGATGACGGGTATTTTGATGCTACATTAATAAATGAGCCTTATAAAGATTTGAATATGCATGAAGGAGACAGAGGAATGCATAGCATAGAAAATCTTACAGATTGGATAATATACTATAAATCTGTACATTATGACTCTAAAAATATATATTTATTATTTGAAGATTAAATTTATAATTTCTTGACCTTATATAGAAATAATGATATCATTAATAGCATATAATAGTTTTTTATAGATAAGAAATGAAAGAAAAAATTATTTGTCTATCTTTTATTTTATTGGTTTTTTTATTTGGTATTATGATTAATACTTTTTATAATAATACTAATAATAAAACATATATAAAAATAACTATAAAAGGCGCTGTAAGGCATGCAGGTGTGTATTTTTGTGAATATGGTTCTTCTTTTGCTAAATTAATTGAAATAGCTGGAGGAATCACAGAAAGAGGATATTTGCCTGAAGGATTAGATTACAATATGCCGATTACAAATGATATAACTATAAATATACCAACTAAGTATTATAGCATTAAAAAAAATACTGAAGGGAGATAAAATTGAAATTAAATAATTCAAATATTTTTGATGATGATAATGATATCTCTCTTGATGAATATGATATAGATTCTCTTGTAGATAAAAACATTGAAATTAATGAAAACAATTTCCCAACTGTATCTATAGGCAGTGAATCTCCAACTATACATAGCTCTATAATAGATGATAGTATAACATCTACTGCAGATGAAAATATAGCAACAGAAAATAATAATCAAGAAACAACTGTAGAAGCATATACTGAAGAAGAAAATAAAATATATAATGAAATAGAGAGTAGTATTGGAATATCTGAAGATGAATTAAATGCTATAAGTGATGTTAATGATTTTAATTTAGAGAGTCATTTTCAAAATAATGAAATAAATGATAGTGAAACTGTAGAGGCATATACTGAAGAAGAAAATAGAGCATATAATGAAATAGAAAGCAATATTGGAATATCTGAAGATGATTTGAATGCCATAAGCGATGTTGAAGATTTTAATTTAGAGAGTTTCTTTGCTAATAACACATCTACTAACACAGAAGATGCATCAAATGATATTATTGTAGAAGAGCCTATAAATAATGAAGAGCTTATTAATATTGATGAAAATACTGAGAATGATACATCATATAATGATATTAACAGTGAAATTGTAGAGGCATATACTGAAGAAGAAAATAGAGCATATAATGAAATAGAAAGCAGTATTGGAATATCTGAAGATGATTTGAATGCTATAAGTGATGTTGAAGATTTTAATTTAGAGAGTTTTTTTGCAAATAGTGCGTCCAGTATAGAAGATGTATCAGATAATATCACAGATGATACTATCAATAATAAAGAAGCTATTAATATAGATGAAAGCTCTGAAACTAATGATAATTTAGAAAATAATGTAGAAAGCGTTGAAGAAAATAATGATATTGTAGTTAATGATGATAATATTACTGAAAATGATAGTACTTTTGAAACTACAGTTAATGATGAAATTAATAATACTTTAGATAATTATTTAGAATCTGAAAGCTCTGAAACTAATGATAATTTAGAAAATAATATAATAGAAAGCGTTGAAGAAAATAATGATATCGTAGTTAATGATAATAATATTACTGAAAGTGATAGTACTTTTGAAACTACAGTTAATGATGAAATTAATAATGCTTTAGATAATTATTTAGAATCTGAAAGCTCTGAAACTAATGATAATTTAGAAAATAATATAATAGAAAGTGTTGAAGAAAATAATGATATCATAGTTAATGATGATAGTATTACTGAAAGTGATAGTACTTTTGAAACTACAATTAATGATGAGATAAATAGTATTTTAGATAATTATTTGGAATCAGAAAATGAAATCAATTTAGATAACGCAGAGAGTGAAGAGAATATTGATGATTCTGATATAAACGATGAAGTAATTGAGGAATTAGAGCAATTAGATAATTTAGTTGAGAGTGTAGAAGAGATAGAAAATATAGACAATAATGATGATATAGCTAATATAGTATCACAGGGATTGTCTGAAATAGAGAATCTTGAATATGCAGAAAATAATGTTTTAGAAAATGATGATAGTGTAGTAGAAGTTATTGATGAAGAGAATTGCACTGATGAAAATATAATAAATGACACAAATATCATTGAAGAGAATAATACTTTTGAAACTACAGTTAATGATGATATAAATAATATTTTAAATAATTATTTGGAATCAGAAAATGAAATCAATTTAGATAACGCAGAGAGTGAAGATAATATTGATGATTCTAATATAAACGATGAAGTAATTGAGGAATTAGAGCAATTAGATAATTTAGTTGAGAGCGTAGAAGAGATAGAAAATATAGACAATAATGATGATATAGCTAATATAGTATCACAGGGATTGTCTGAAATAGAGAATCTTGAATATGCAGAAAATAATGTTTTAGAAAATGGTGATAGTGTAGTAGAAGTTATTGATGAAGAGAATTGCACTGATGAAAATATAATAAATGATACAAATATCATTGAAGAGAATAATACTTTTGAAACTACAGTTAATGATGAGATAAATAATATTTTAGATAATTATTTGGAATCAGAAAGTACTGGAATTTCTGAAGATAATAATAATTTAGAAAATATAGAAGAGAATATTGGTGATTCTTTCACAAATAATGAAATAGATAATGAATTAATTGATGAGCTGAAAGAGTTAGATAATTTAGTTGAAAGTGTAGAAGAAATTGATGATATTGAAAATAGCAATATAGCTGATATAGTGTCTCAAGGTTTATCAGAAATAGAGAATCTTGAATATGCAGAAAGCAATGTTTTAGAAAATGATGATAGCAGCGTAGTAGAAATAGTTGAAGAAAAAAAATATATTAATGAAAATAATGAAAGTACTGAAGACAATACTTCAAATAATACAATCGGAGAAAATATTCATAACATTGATGTGCCTGATATTGATGATGTAGATTATATAGATGAATCAAATTATATTAATGAGAATAGTAATCAAGATGATATTATAGAATTATCTGGAAATGAGCTTGATTTAATAACTAAAGATGAAAATATTGAATATAAATATATACAAAATAATAATAAAGAGTATATGGATATGAATAAAATAAAAAAAGATATAGAAGAATTAGAAATAGATGAATTATCTAATGAAGAAAATAATATATATAATAATCAGATATCAAATGAAGATAGCAATGAAGTATATGAATTAACAGATGAAGAAGTAAGTATGTATAAAGACTATATAGAAAATAATGAATTAGATGATAATGATCTTTCTAATGAAGAAATAGATATGTATAAAAGCTATATAGAAGGCAAAGAATATAATAATATTTCAGAAAATGTTGCTAACTTGGAAGATACTGATAAAGAAGATGTTAATGAACTTACAGAAGAAGAAATAAATATGTATAAAAATTACATAGAGAAAGATTCGTCTGAAGAGAAAACTGATGATTTAACAGATGAAGAAGAATTAATGTATAAGGCTTATATAGAAAATATAGGTTCTGATGATTCTCTTGATTCTGCCAATTCTACAGAAGAAGAAATATTAATTAATGATTCATCTAGTGCATATATTGAAAAAGAAGAAGCAAATAATAATGCAGTAGAAGAATTAGCAGAAAAAGAAGTTCAAAATGAGATAATAGAAGAAAATAAAATAGAAAACAAAGAAGAAGAGAGTAACGATTTTTTAGCTAAATTAAAACAAATGAATGAAGAATATAGAAAAGAAGAAGAGGATAAGAAAAAAGAACAGAATAAAGAAGAAGAGAGTAACTATTTTTTAGCTAAATTAAAACAGATGAATGAAGAATATAGAAAAGAAGAAGAGGATAAGAAAAAAGAACAAAACAAAGAAGAGGGTAGTAGCGATTTTTTAACTAAATTAAAACAGACAAACGAGGAATATAAAAAAGAAGAAGAAAATAAAGCAGCAGAAGAAGAACAAATTAAAAAAGAAGAAGATAATAATGATTTTTTAGCTAAATTAAAACAAATGAATGAAGAATATGGAAAAGAAGAAGAGAATAAGAAAGTAGAGCAAGAAGATAGTAATGACTTTTTGGCTAAATTAAAGCAAATGAATGCGGAATATGTAAGGGAAGAAGAGGAAAAAAAAAACGAAAAACTAACTAAAAAAAAAGCTGAAGATATAGAAGAAAGTATAAACGGTGATACTTTGATAGAAAATGATGAAGCAGATGAGGTAATAGCAGATAATAATGCTTTAATAGGAGCAGCAGAAGAAGAAACAGTTATAGATGATAATGCTTTAATAGGAGCAGCAGAAGAAGAAACAGTTATAGATGATAATGCTTTAATAGGAGCAGCAGAAGAAGAAACAATTATAGATGATAATACTCTAATAGGTGTCGAAGAAGAAGAGACAGTTATAGATGATAATGCTTTAATAGGAGCAGAAGAAGAAGAAACAGTTATAGATGATAATGCTTTAATAGGAGCAGAAGAAGAAGAAACAGTTATAGATGATAATACTATAATAGGTGTCGAAGAAGAAGAAACAGTTATAGATGATAATACTATAA